>JBEKVU010000030.1:0-16048 GCA_049513775.1 Candidatus Acidiferrum sp. | reverse complement strand
CTCTTGCGACGCCAAAATCAAAAAAGAAGGCGCTGGAACCATCCCCGCCAAGAAACTACTCGAACTCGTGCGTTTGCTGCCGGAAGGCGAAATCAAGATCAAGCTGCTCGACAATCATTGGGTGGAAATTATTAGTGATAAAAAGAAATACAAGCTCGTCGGCATGGCCAAGGAAAATTTCCCCGCGCTTCCGGTGATGCCACACGTGCTCGTGAAAATCCCCGCAGCCACACTTGAAAGCCTGATCGGCAAAACGAAATTCGCCATCTCCATGGAAGAATCGCGCTACACCCTCAACGGTGGCCTGCTGATTCTCAAGCCCGATACTCTGGCCATGGTTGCCACGGACGGTCACCGTCTGGCGCTAGCCGAAACAGATCATAAACTCACCGGCCTCAATGGCGAAGTGAAAGTCCTCATTCCCAAGAAGGCCATGGACGAAGTCGAAAAGCTCTCCAGCGCCGCCGGCAGCGACGCGGAAATCGATTTCGCAAAGGACGAAAGCCATCTATTTTTCCAGGTTGGTCACCGCCTGCTGATTTCGCGCATTCTCACCGGGCAATTCCCGAATTACGAAGCGGTTCTGCCCCGCGATAACAACAAGAGCGTGGTCATCGAGCGCTCCGAGCTAAGCGATGCCGTCCGCCGCGTCTCGCAACTCGCCGACCAGCGCTCGCACGCCGTCAAACTGGCCGTTTCTTCCGAAGGCATTGAAATTTCCGCTTCGAGCCCCGAGTACGGCGAAGCCAAAGAAAACATCGAGAAGGAATACAAAGGCGATCCCATCGCCATCGGTTTCAATTCCACCTACATGCTCGATTTTCTGGCCGCCGCCGCCGATGGCCCCATCAGCATCGAGCTAAAAGACGAACAATCCGCCGGCCAAATGCGCCCCCTCGCCGATGAATCTTACCGTTATCGCTACATCATCATGCCCATGCGCATCTGAGCCAGTCGCAGCAAAAGGCCTATAATTTCCGGGTCCCCGGCTCGGGCACGCTACCCAAACTGGATATTCCAGTCTGAAACAGCAAAGACTCCGCCGCGCAAGCTTTTCAACATTTCATCACATCTCCCAGTGCAACCGCGAACGGTTCGATTCCTGCCGCCGGCACGAGCAGACTCGTTAACGCACGATCGCTTTTGACCTAAGGTTGGGGCTTCGGCTCCGGGTTCTAATACGTTAGGAATAAAAGTATCAAAGAGTATCGCACTAATTTCTCAACCCAGCTATTTCCGCAGGGACGCCCGGGTGATTGCTGGACGTCCTCCTGGCGCGCCTCTACGGTGTAGCCACCCGCTCGTCTTGATCGGGCGGTGCGCCGGAATCTCTGGATCGCTTTCCGGCGGACATTTTGTTTCAGCTCGAGAAAACAGAAGTTCTGCCGCACACCGTGGTCGCCGCTAGGTCCCTTACGCCTTGACGGGAGCCGGGCGTTTAGCGAGAAAAAATCCGCATCCTGCATGCGCGCGTTAACTTACCCAGACCTATTTGTAAACTGCTGTATCCATTAATCTTACACCGGCTCGAATCGCCGCAAAAATTTGGGAAAATCGCAGGGATCAGGTATAATTTCTGGGTTGCCGGTTCGCTGTTCGGTTCCTCTTAATCGGCACGTCGGCCAAGCAAAATCAGCACCGAAATTCGGCTCTGCGCCAGGAGCCGCCTGGCTGTTTGCTTGGAAGATTTACAGTCTTCGCCACGTCTCGCTGCGCGAGATGGGATGGAGCAGGAGCCCTACGAGTTTCGAGCGCTCGCGTTCGGAGCCATAAGGGCAAGGCGACGTTCGGGACAATCCGCAAGCCCGCCAATCCTCGCTTCAAGAAAATTTGCTTTACGTTTTTTCGCGCACGCACTTGCAGCTTGCGCTACGCCTGGCCGATCCTGCGCCAGCACGGAACTACTGGGGAGAATGAATGGCCGAAAAAGAAATGGATCCAACCAAGCCAGGCGGCAAACACTACGATGCCGGTTCGATCAAAGTGTTGGAGGGCTTGGAAGCGGTAAGACTGCGTCCTGCGATGTATATCGGCTCGACCGGTGAAATGGGCCTGCACCATTTAGTTTGGGAACTGGTCGACAACTCCGTCGACGAAGCCATGGCTGGGTACGCGGATGATATCTCGGTAATCGTTCACACCGATAATTCCGTCACCGTCGAGGACAACGGACGCGGAATCCCCGTGGACATGCACGCCACGGAAAAAAAGCCCGCCGCCGAAGTGGTCATGACCGTGTTGCATGCCGGCGGGAAATTTGACAGCGACACCTACAAAGTCTCGGGCGGTCTGCACGGCGTAGGCGCTTCCGTGGTAAACGCCCTGTCGGACTGGCTGGAGCTGGAGATTTCGCGCGATGGTTCGGTCTGGGAACAGACCTACGAAAAAGGCAAACCCACCTCGAAGTTGAAGCAGACCGGGAAAACGCGCAAGACGGGAACCAAAACCACGTTTCATCCGGATCCCGGCATTTTTGAGAAGACTGCTTTTAGCTACGACACGCTGGCCAACCGTTTGCGGGAAATGGCTTTTCTGAATAAAGGTCTGAAAATCACGCTCACCGACGAGCGCACAGAAAAAACCGCCGAATTCAAGTTCAACGGCGGCATCGCAGAATTTGTGAAGCACCTGAACCGCGGAAAAGAAACCCTCCACGATTCGCCGATCTACATGGAAGGCAAGCGCGGCAACGTGGAAATTGAAATCGCGCTGCAATACAACGACACGTATGGCGAAAACGTCTTCGCCTACGCCAACGCCATCAACACCGTGGACGGCGGCACGCACCTTTCCGGTTTCCGCTCCTCGCTGACCCGCACTATTAACAGCTTCGCGGCCTCTGCTGGAATGCTCAAGGATCAGAAAGACGAAGTCACCATCACCGGCGACGATGTGCGCGAAGGTTTGGTGGCCGTGGTTAGCGTGCGCTTGCCGCAGCCGCAGTTTGAGGGCCAGACCAAGGGCAAGCTGAATAGCGACATCAAGGGCGACGTCGAACAGATCGTCAACGAGCGCCTCGGCGAATGGTTTGACAAGCACTCGACGGTAGCCCGTCGCATCATCGGCAAGTGCATTGACGCGGCGCGCGCCCGTGAAGCCGCCCGCAAAGCGCGGGAACTGACGCGCCGCAAATCTGCCATGGATTCGAGCGGCTTGCCGGGAAAATTAGCCGACTGCCAGGAACGCGATCCGGCGCGCTGCGAACTATTCGTCGTTGAGGGCGAATCGGCCGGGGGCTCGGCGAAAATGGGGCGCGACCGCAAGTTCCAGGCCATCCTGCCCCTTAAAGGTAAAATTCTCAACGTCGAAAAGGCCCGCTACGACAAAATGCTGGGCCACGAAGAAATTCGCTGCATCATCACCGCGCTCGGCACGGGCATTGGGAAAGACGATTTCGACGCCGGCAAGCTGCGCTATCACAAAATTATCCTGATGACCGATGCGGACGTCGACGGCAGCCACATCCGCACGCTGCTGCTCACCTTTTTCTTCCGCCACATGAAGGAGCTGATCGATCGCGGCCACATTTATATCGCGCAGCCGCCTCTTTACCGCGTGAAGCGCGGGAAGACCGAGAAATACATTCGCGACGAACGCGACTTCGCGCACGAACTGATGAAGCGCGCCACGGAAGACCACGTGGTGAAAGCCCAGCAGGGCGTAAATCTCGAAGGCGCCAAGCTCACCAACTTCCTGCTGAACGTGCAGGAATACGAAGCCGCCGCCTTGAAGCTCGGACGCCGCTTGCGTGAACCGGCGCTGGTCGAGCTCATGAACGACAGCGGCCTCGAAAAGAAAACCGATTTCGAAGAAAAGAAAAACCTCGACAAGCTGCTCAAGGAAATCGAAAAAGCCAAGCTCAAGCTCGAAGGCAAGGTGGTCTTCGACGAAGAACACAGCTTGTACGAAATTCAGTTTGGTCCGCCGCACAGCCAGAAGATCAACTGGGCCGCGGCCAGCACCGCGGAATACAAGCGTCTGCGCGCCCTGGCGAAACAGATTGAAGAGTTCAATCATCCGCCGTTCATCGTCTCTCGCAATGGCGACAAAGTGGCCAAGGACAAAGCAACCGACGTCCTCAATTATGTCGTCGAAGACGCCAAAAAAGACTTCACCATCACGCGTTTCAAAGGTTTGGGCGAAATGAACGCCGAGCAGTTGTGGGACACCACCATGAACGCGGACACCCGCACGCTGCTGCAGGTGAAACTCGAGGATGCCGTGGCCGCCGAAGACATTTTCACCACGCTGATGGGCGAGAACGTGGAAGCGCGCCGCAAATTCATCGAAGACAACGCGCTCGAAGTCGTCAACCTGGATATCTAACGGCACGCGATGCTGTATCAAATCGGTTGGACCACGTTACCCGGGCTGCGCGGACTGAGCTGCAGCGAATTTCGCGCAACACCGACGACCACGCCGGATAACGTGCAGGGTGTGGCCGTTGAACTTGTCGATGAGCTGCAGCGCGATGTCTTCATAAAGCAAGCGGAGGAATTTTTCTCAGCGAGGCGCTTCACGAATGCGGCCGATGCGTTCGATAGTGTGAAGGCATACGTTCTGGAAAAGGCGCCGCAGCGCTGTTAAAGGGCCGCTGCAAAGTTTAAGACCAACGAACGAGGACACATGGCGGACGAGAAGAACACATCCATTTTGCTGCCGATTGATATTGAAGCCGAGATGAAGAAGTCCTATCTCGACTATGCGATGAGCGTAATCATCGCGCGGGCGCTGCCCGATGTGCGCGACGGATTGAAGCCCGTGCAGCGGCGCATCCTGGTGGCCATGAATGACCTCGGCCTCGCCTCGAATCGCGGCTACCGCAAGTGCGCGAAGATTTGCGGCGACACCAGCGGCAACTACCACCCGCACGGCGAAGCAGTGATTTATCCCGCGCTGGTGCGCCTGGCGCAGGACTTCAATATGCGCGCGCCGCTGATCGATGGGCAGGGAAATTTCGGTTCCGTGGACGGCGATCCTCCAGCGGCCATGCGGTATACCGAAGCGCGGCTGGCGAAAATCACCGAAGACATTCTTGCCGACCTCGAAAAAGAAACCGTCGATTTCATTCCGAACTTCGATCAGACGCGCGAAGAGCCGGTGGTGCTGCCGTCGCGCATTCCGAATTTGCTAGTCAACGGCGCGAGCGGCATCGCCGTCGGCATGGCCACCAACATTCCGCCGCACAATTTGCGGGAGATCGTGGAAGCCGCGATCCTGCTGGTCGACAAACCGGATGCGACTCTCGCCGAAGTGATGAAGATCGTAGAAGGCCCGGACTTTCCCACGGGCGCATACATCGCCGGGCGTGAAGGCATTTTGTCCGCATATCGCACCGGACGTGGCAGCTTCATGATGCGCGCGAAGGCCGCCATCGAAGAAGCCAGCAAGGACCGCGAGAATATTGTCATCACCGAAATCCCGTACCAAGTGAACAAGTCGCGCTTGATCGAGCGCATCGCCGAACTGGTGCAAAACAAGAAAATTGAAGGCATTTCCGACGTGCGCGATGAATCCTCGCGCGAAGGCATGCGCATCGTCATCGAGCTGAAGCGCGGCGAAGAGTCGCAACTTATTTTGAACAATCTTTTCAAGCAGACGCAGATGCAGGAATCGTTCGGTATGATCCTGCTGGCCATCGTGGGCGGGCAGCCGCGCGAGCTCGGCCTGATTCCGCTGATCAAGTTGTTCATCGAGCACCGCGTCGAAGTGGTGCGGCGCCGCACGATTTTCGAGTTGCGCAAGGCGGAGCAGCGCGAACACATCTTGGTCGGCTACCAGATCGCGCTGGACCATCTGGACAACGTGATCCGCATTATCCGCGGATCCTCGAGCCGTGCGGACGCCAAGGAAAACCTGTTCAAGTATTTCACCGAAC
Source organism: Candidatus Acidiferrum sp. (assembly GCA_049513775.1). Taxonomy (GTDB): domain Bacteria; phylum Acidobacteriota; class Terriglobia; order Acidiferrales; family UBA7541; genus Acidiferrum. The sequence continues at coordinate 10,170 of JBEKVU010000030.1, read as the reverse complement.
AGGACGTGACCATTACGGAGAATGGCAAGCAGCGCAAGGTGGAAGGCGTCAAGCTGGACGGGCGCAAATACCGCTTCCAGGGCGCGCCGGAACTAGCCGCGCTGGGCAAAGACAACACCCTCGGTCTGAGCTACGCGCAGATCGACGCTATTCTGGAATTGCAATTGCATCGCCTGACGCAGCTTTCCATCGACGACATTCTCAAAGAACTGAAATCCATCCGCGAACTCATCGCGGAATTGCAGGAAATTCTTAATAGCGAGAAAAAGCTCAAGCAAGTGATCACCGCGGAATTGCGCGAGGTACACAAGGCGTACGGCGACGATCGCCGCACGCAGATTGTGGACAAGGTCGACGAAATCAAATTGGAAGACCTGATTGCGGACACGGAGATGCTGATTACCGTGAGCCATGCGGGGTACATCAAACGCACGGCGGCGGATACCTACCGGCACCAATCCCGCGGCGGCAAGGGTCGCATCGGCGCCAAGACCAAGGAAGAGGACTTCGTCGAGTACCTGTTCATCGCCTCGGCGCACAGCTACATTCTGCTGTTCACGTCGAAGGGGCGCGTGTACTGGCAAAAAGTGTATGAGCTGCCGGAAGCGGCGGCGGCCACCCGGGGCAAGGCGATTTCCAGCCTGGTGAAATTCCAGGAAGACGAGAAGCTTACGGCGCTCGTGGCGGTGCGCGATCTCGAAGTGGCGGATACCTTTGTATTCCTGGCCACCAAGAGCGGAACCGTGAAGAAGTGCGCGATTGCGGAGTTTTCCAACCCGCGCTCGAGCGGGATTATCGCCATCAATCTGGACGGCGCCGATGAGCTGGTGGGCGCGACGCTGACCGACGGAAAGAAAATGATTTTCCTGGCTTCACACGAAGGGCAGGCGATTCTGTTCCGCGAGACCGAAGTGCGCGCCATGGGGCGCAATGCCGGCGGCGTGAACGGTATGGACCTTGACAAAGATGACTATGTGGTAAGCATGGATGCGGTGACGCCGGACTTCGAGATCATCAAGAAAGAACACCAGATCGAGACGCAAAATCTTGAAGAGCTCGAAAACGAGCAGATCAAGGAATCGCTGAGCACGCTGATGCTGACGGTGGCGCAGAAGGGCTTCGGCAAGCGGACGCCGCTGGCCGAGTACCGGATCACGTCGCGCGGCGGCAAGGGCGTCGTGAACATGAAGACCACGGACCGCAATGGTTCGGTGGTGGCGACGCTGCAGGTGACCGAGGAGTCCGACGTGATGATCATCACGCACAACGGGAAAGTGATCCGCGTGCACGCAAGCGAGATCCGCGAAGCGGGGCGCTCGACGCAGGGCGTACGGCTGCTGCGGCTGGATGAGGATGACAGTGTGGCGGCGGCCGCAGTGCTGCAGGAAGAGTCGGAAGACGAGAAGAAGTAACGGAGCCTCGTTTGCTCCGCTGTGCATTTCTTCGACTGGATCCCCCTTAAATTATGCATAAAAAGGCGACCGCCTCAGAAGGCGGCCGCTATGAGAACCCCGGCGGGGCGGTGCGCCCTGCGAAAACCGTAGACGCCTGCACTACACAGGTGCCAAGGCGCGATGCGGCGTACCCTGTTGAGGGCGTGCCAGCGTCTCAGGGAGTGCAACCTTTTCAAGCTACGCGACTTAGAATCGTTCCAAGGGTTTCGTTGTGGCGATTCGGTTTTGTTATAACCGGGCCGCTAGCCAGGGGCAACTCTAAGTCGGTCTAGGACGCCACGACGGTTACTTGCCGTAAAATGCAATCTTCACCATGCGGAAAAAAGTTTGGTGGTGTCTGAACTAATCTGGCGCGGGTGTGGAAGTAGTCGATGGGTGGAGGTGGTAAAATTTCGGTCATGAAAACTACCAAGTTCAAGAAATTAAGGATTTTAGGCTTTGTGCTGGCGGCCAGTGGAGTGTTCGGAGGGGGCGTGCAGGCTGCGCCGGGCGGCAAGGATAAGGGGCTCGAGTTGGTGTTTGTGGGGACGTATACAAACAAGACCGAGAGCAAGGGGATTTATGCGTTCCGCTTTGATGGGCGTTCGGGGAAGATTTCCGGGTTGGCGGTGGCGGGGGAGTCGGTGGATCCGTCATTTGTGGCGGTGAGTAGCGACGGGAAGTTTTTGTATGCGGTGAATGAGGTGGGGAATTATGCGGGGACGAGGGGCGGGGCGGTGAGCGCCTTTGCGATTGACCGGGGGAACGGGAAGTTGACGCTGCTAAACCAGGTGGCGTCCGGCGGGGCGGATCCTTGCTTTGTTTCTTTCGACAAGACTGGCAAATACCTGTTTGTGGCGAACTACACGGGCGGAAGCGTGGCGGTGTTTCCGATTGGCGCGGATGGAAAGTTGGGGGCGGCGTCGACGGTAGAACAGCATCAGGGACATAGCGTGGACGAGAAGCGGCAGGAAGGGCCGCACGCGCATTGGATTGCCACATCACCGGACAATCGCTATGCGCTTGAAGTGGACCTGGGGCTCGACGAAGTGCTGGTGGACAAGTTTGACGCAGCGAGCGGGGCGATTACGCCGAACGATCCGCCATTTGCGAGAGTCGAGCCGGGAGCGGGGCCGCGGCACTTGGCGTTTAGCCCGAACGGACTGTTTGCCTTCGTGACCAATGAGATTGGGTCGACGGTGACGGTTTTTTCCTATGACGCGACGGCCGGGACGCTGGAAGCCAAGGAGGCGATTGGCACCCTGCCCGCCGATTATAACGGGCCGAACGATACGGCGGAGATTGCGGTGCATCCCTCGGGGAAGTTTCTGTATGTTTCGAATCGCGGGAGGGACAGTATCGCGATTTTTGGGGTAGCGCCGAAGACCGGAGTGCTGACCTTTGTTGGAGATTTTTTGACGCGCGGGAAAACGCCTAGGAATTTTGCGATCGATCCTTCGGGGCATTACCTGCTGGCGGCGAACGAGGACACCAACGACATTGAAGTATTTCGGATTGATGGGAGCACCGGGGAACTCTCGTTTACAGGGGAGAAGTTGGAAGTGCCGGCGCCGGTGGATATTGCGTTCGCGGGGAGCAATTAGGGAAGGAAAAAGGCGACCGCCTCGGACGGCGGCCGCTACAAAAAGCAGCTCCAAAGGCAACGGCAACAAAATGGGTCTGAAGACCCGTCGCTAGAACGATAAGGCTTCCCTGCCAATTGCCCGTCAAGATGAACGGCGCCCAGAAATATGGGTGGGCGAAGTGTGAGACGCCGGCCTGCGGCTTGACCTTGCCTGTTAACAAATCAATCTGGGCCTGACGTAGCGCTTCGCCCTTAGTCGCCGAACCATTTCCGCCGACCCAGCGATGATAAAAGTCCGCCATGAGGTGTTCGATGCCTGAAGCATCCGGCGCCGGCAGCGGCGACTCTGTTCTGCGCACCACGCGCGTTCCTTCAATCCCTCCCGGGAATAGCCGCGGTCGATGCCGCTCCAGCCACGCTGCGAATAAAGTCTCTGCGATGGACACCTATGGCCAGCCTCCTATCCGCGGTCAGCGAACATGTCCGAACATAACTGGGTGCCAGCATTCTTTACCGAGCAGTTGAACGCGAAGTGAATGCTCCGCGTAAAAAAGCGGCTGTTGGCTGTCACGGCAGCGTCGGGACGACCCGGAGCTTTGTGTGCCCTTTGGGACTGACAGCCCGATTCTCTAAATGATACCTATACACCGTAGGGATCTTGGCTCTTCGCTCGAGGCAATCATCCTCGATCGCAAAACGCAACCTACAGGCAAGGAAAGGTCCCGCATGAGACTGCTCTGGTTCATCCCCTTATTCTTGGGAGCTTTAGCGCCCGTCGGCTCCGCGCAGGCTACGGTTGACGCAGCGCCCCCGCCTCCGAGCGATATCGACCCACCTAAACCGGCGATCGACAACTCGCAGCCGAACTTCGTCTACACCCGCCCATCGGAGACAACCAAGCTTTGGACCTACTTGTTTGATTCCTTCGGCCCTTATCCCGTCGTCGGAGCCGCCTTCGTTGCCGGTATCGACCAAGCGGACAGAACCCCGCCAGAGTGGGGACAAGGCGCCGGGGCCTATGCCCGGCGCTTCGGATCCAACCTTGGCGTCGCGGCGATAACCACCACCACGCGCTACGCACTCGCCGAGATCCTCCGGGAAGACACCGTTTACTACCGCTGCGAGTGCCACGGGGTAATTCACCGCATGCGGCACGCGCTGATTTCCTCGGTAACCTCGCGCCGCGGTGACGACGGCCACCAAGCGCTGTCGTTTCCGGCCATCATTGCTCCCTATGCAGGCACCTTCACCGCTGTGTACGCCTGGTATCCGGGACGCTACGGCGCCAAAGACGCCCTGCGTATGGGCAACTACGCCCTGCTCGCGTTCGCGGGAGAAAACGTGGCGCTGGAGTTCATCTATGGCGGCCCGCATACGCTGCTGCGCCATTTTCATCACCCGCCATCGGCGGGAACAGACGCCGACAGCACCACGAATCACTGAGCAAAATTGTGAACCAGCCTGCGAGTATTGCTAACGGTTCAAGCAGCCAGGACGCGGTCCAGACGCAGTCCCTCGTGCCGGCGTCGGACGGATATTTCTTCAGTGGGCTTCAGCTATTCCTTGAGTGGTTCGGTGAACTGGGTCTTTTCGCGTGGCAGGTGCTGCGTGCCTCCCTACGACGGCCGTTTGAAGGGCGCGAACTGCTGCGCCAACTCGACGAAATAGGCTCGAAATCCTTGCCACTGGTGGCGCTGGCAGGCGCCGCTATCGGGGCGGTGCTCTCTTTGGAGAGTCGCAGCAGCCTGGTGCGCTTTGGCGCCAAATCCATGCTTCCCGCGGCCTTGGTTTTTTCCATCATCCACGAGACCGGTCCCATCGTCACTGGCTTGGTCGTCAGCGGCAGAGTGGGAGCCGGTATCGGTGCCGAGTTGGGCTCCATGGCGGTTACCGAACAGATCGACGCCATCGAGGCTTCCGGGGTGAACCCGTATAAGTATTTGGCGTTCACGCGCATTGTGGCGTGCATCCTGATGCTCCCGCTGCTGACGCTCGCCGCAGATTTATTCGGCGTGCTGTTCGGCTGGATCGCGGATACTTTGATCGATCCGATTTCCATCCACAAATTCATTCATCAAGGTTTCGCGGGCACCACCTTCAGTGATTTTCTCGCTCCCACGTTTCGCACCGCCATTTTCGGCCTGATCATCGGCACGATCGGCTGTTTTCAGGGCATGCGCACGAAGGGCGGCACAGCCGGCGTGGGACTGTCCGCCACCAGCTCCGTGGTGCTGTCCTCACTCTTCGTCATTCTCGCCGACGTCATCCTCGTCAAATTGATCCTGGTGTTCTTTCCATGACGCACACGGATCAAGAACTCTTGGTGCCTGTCCTGAAGAGCGTCACTGGCCCTGCGCTGGAAACTGCCGCGGTGGCCACCCCGGTTTCTGCCGTGCAACTGCGCGGAATTCACAAGTCCTTCGGCCGTCAGGTGGTCTTGAACGGTATCGATCTGGCGGTGCACGCTGGCGAAACTCTGGCGATGCTCGGCCGCAGCGGCACCGGCAAGAGTGTGCTGCTCAAGCTCATCATCGGGCTGCAAAAGCCGGATTCGGGGTCCGTTCTGATACGCGGGCAGGATATTTCCTCGCTCGACCTCGCGGCCATGAATGAAATCAGAAAGAAGATGGGTTTTTTGTTCCAGCACGCGGCCCTGTATGACTCCATGACCGTCGAGGAAAACATCGCCTTTCCGCTGAAGCGCCATACAAAAATGACGCCCGCGCAACGCGCGGAGCGCGTTGCGGAGCTGCTGGCCAGCGTGGTCCTGGAAGGCCACCTCAAGAAAATGCCGAGCGATATTTCTGGCGGCATGCAGAAGCGCGTAGGTCTGGCGCGTGCCCTGGCCCTTAAACCTGCGATCCTGCTGCTCGATGAGCCCACCGCCGGACTCGATCCCATCACTTCCCGCGAGATTGATGAGTTGATCCTGAAATTGCAGCAGGAGCATCACATGGCCTCCATCGTTGTTACGCATGACCTGCACAGCGCCAAGACCATCGCCAATCGCATCGCGTTGCTGCATCAAGGCAGTGTGGTGATCGAAGGCACCTTCCAGCAACTGGAGCAGAGCGACAACAAATTTGTCTCGGAATTTATGCAGCGAGATTCCTAGGGAGCGCGTATGTCCAGAGCCGCAAGACTCGGAGCATTTATCATCGCCACGCTGGCTATTCTTGCCGCGGGTATCTTCATCATCGGCAGCAAGCAATACCTCTTCAGCCCGACGTACCGCTTGCAGGCGCAGTTCGCCACGGTAGTCGGGCTCGATGCCGGCGCGGAAGTGCGCATCGGCGGCGTACATAGCGGCACGGTGCGCGAGATCCAGTTGCCGAAGGACCCGGCGGGTAAAATCACCGTGCTCATGGATCTGCAACGCTCGACGCACGATATCATCAGGAAGGATTCGGTAGCCGCCATTGAAACCGAAGGGTTGCTCGGCAACGAATATGTGTCTATCTCCTTTGGCGCCGCGCAAGCCCCGAATGTGAAAGACAACGACATGCTCGCCACGGAACCGCCGTTGGTCATTGCCGACCTTATGAAAAAGGCGGACGGCATTCTGGTGAGCAGCCAGAAAGCGCTCGACAATGTAACTGTCGTGGCCGGGAATCTCAGTTCCATCAGCGGCAAGATCAACCAGGGTCAGGGCACCATCGGCGCGCTGGTCAACGATCGAGAGCTATACGCCCATCTGGACCAAACCACTATCGGCTTGCGCGACACCGTGGTGCACGCACAAGCGGGGGTCACGGCCTTCCAGGAAAACATGGAAGCCATGAAACATAATTTTCTGGTGCGCGGTTATTACAAGTCGCGCGGTTATGACGACTCGTCGGACCTGGGGAAGAACGACATCGCGCAACTTCCCGCGAGCACCCCGCTGAAGACTTTCACGTTCGATGCCAAACAGCTTTTTGATAAAGCCGATACCGCGAAACCGAAAAACCAGAAGTCCCTGCGCGCCGCGGGCCAGTTCCTGGCGGATACCGAGTTTGGTGTGGCCGTCGTCGTGGTTTCCGCCAGCATGACGGGAGACGCGCAAAAGGATTTGGTGCTCACGCAAGCTCGTGCCATGGCTGTGCGCGACTACCTCGTCGGCAATTTTTCTTTTGACGATACGCAGCTCAAAACGCTGGGGCTCGGCAAAGCAAAGAGCACTACCCCCGCGGATTCCGGCTGGGGCACGGTCGAGATTCGCATCTATCCTGCGGACGCCGAGGCCCCAACACAAACCAGCGCGGTCAATCCCAAATGAATATCACCGAAGGCGAGGATTGACGGGGCGCCGGAACTAGAGCCCGGCCCGGCCACTACAACGGCAAAGTCAAAAGCGTAGGACGCGGGCTGGATCGGTGCGCATTGCGCGCCAAGCGGGCAGGAGGCACGCTAGTAAGGCGGCTAGCGTCATTAGTGCGAAGGCCAAGGTGAACGCTAATGGATCGCGTGGGCTTACTTTGTAGAGCAGGTTGCCGAGTAGGCGTGTGGATAGGAGGGCTACGGCGGCGCCGAGCGAGACGCCGAGTGCGGTCAGCGTCATGCCGCGCGAGAGCACCAGGCGCAGCAGATTGGACGCGCCCGCGCCGAGCGCCATGCGCAGCCCGAGTTCGCGCGAGCTCTGCGAAACTGCATAGGACATCACGCCATACAATCCAATGACGGCGAGCAACAGCGCCGACCCGCCTAACACGCCGACTAGCGTTACGGCCACCATCTGCGGCGCGGTTGAGCGATCGAGCTGGTCTTGCAGCGAGATCACCTCGAACAGCGCGAGATTGCCGTCCAGCTCGCGCACTTGACGTACGAGCGCCGCGGCCAGCGTCTCCGGTTTCAACGGCGTGCGGATGTACAAACCTGTTCCAACCGAGAAATTCTGGCGCCACGGCACGTAGAAAAATGGTTTCGGTACTTCCCGCACGCTCTGGTATTTCGAATCTTTCGCCACGCCGACCACCGTCAGCCATCGGCCTTTCACCCGGAGGCGCTCGCCAATGGGATTCTGGCGGCGCCAGAATTGTGCAGCCATCGTTTCATTGACGACGGCTACTGGCGCGGCATTTTCGTTGTCCGCGCGTGTGAATTCCCGGCCGGACACCAGGGGAATGCCCATGGTCGCCAAGTAGTGCGGCCCGACTTCGTTGTACTGCACCGTGGGTGGCTTCGCGTCGGGTGGTTGATAGCCATCTACGGCAATCGGGCTTTCTGAAAAGCTCCCATAGCTGAGCGGCGTCATTCGCGCGAAAGCTGCCGACTCGACACCGGGCAGCGCCATCACCCGCGCGAGCAGCTCATCCTGAAAAGTCATAGCTCGCTGCGCGTCATAGCCTGCTGATTTCAGATCAATGCTGGTAAACAAAACTTCGTGCGTCGAAAATCCTGGGCTGGAATTGCGAATCTTTTGCAGACTTTGCACCAGCAGCCCCACCACAACCAGCAAAACAAAACTGAGCGATACCTGCACGAGGACCAGGCCGGAGCGAACCCATGCTTTTCCGCCGCCAACTACGCCGGCGGAGTCCGCTTTGAGCGCGGTGACCAGATCGAGCGTGCGCGTTTGCATCGCGGGAACCAATCCGATCAAGAGCGTTGCGAGCGAGCAAACGCCGGCGCTTAGCGCCATCACGCGCCAATCGAGTTCGCCAGGGAGATGCATGGACACCCCGCCACGCGCGGGAAACAGCAGCACCAGCGCGTGGCGACACCAATACGCGACGAGCAATCCGCCGGCGGCACCAAAGACTGCAAGCACGAAGCCTTCTGTGATGAGTTGTTTCACTAAACGGCCGCGACCTGCGCCGATGGCCATGCGCACGGTCATTTCATGACGTCGCGCGAAGGACCGCACTAATAGCAGATTGCCGACGTTGGCGCAGGCAATGAGCAGGACAAAAACGACTACGGCGAGCATGATTTCGAGCGTGGGGAGCAGCGTGCCCGCGTTATTAAATGGTGTTTGCCACAAAGGCCAGAGCCTCAGCCCGCGGCCGCGGTTCGTTGCAGGATAGTCGGCTTCGAGTCGCGCTGCAACGGAGGAGATCTCCTGCTGAGCCTGCTTCTGGGTGACGCCGGGTTTGAGCCGCGCGTAAGCTTCAATCCACCGCGCGCCGCGATCCTCCAATTTGTAGCCACCCGCTTGAAAATTTTCCTCCATGGAAGCGGGAACCCAGAACTGCATGGCCCAACCAACGAACGTGCCGTAAAAGCCCTCTGGCGCGACGCCCACGATGGTGTGGAGCACACCGCTCAGCCGCTGGCTTTTTCCGACGATTTGCGGATCGCCTTTAAATCTTCGTTGCCACAGCTGATAACTGATCACCGTGACGGGATGTGCGTTGCGGCCGGCGTCTTCGCCCGGCGCGAAACCGCGGCCAAGAATGGGATGGATTCCGAGCGCGTCAAAATAGTTCGCCGAGACGATGCTCCCGGTGGTGCGCTCGGCGCGGTCGCCAATGCTAAGGGTTGTGCCCATGATGGAGGTGACGAAGAAGGAATCGAATAGCGTGCAGTTCCTCTGCACGTCGAGGAAGTCCGGCCAGGAAATGCCGGCGTTGTCCGACTCGCCGCGCGCGGTTCCGGTAAGAGCGAACAACTGCTCCTGGTGGGCTACCGCCGGATACGGCCGGAACAAGATGCCTTCGACCCAACTGAAGACGGCGGCGTTGGCACCGATTCCCAAGGTGAGACAAAGAATTGCCAGTGCGGAAAAGCCCGGGTTGCGCCGCAACATGCGCAAACCAACGCGGAGATCTTGGAGAGTCGTCTCGAGCGCCCGCAGTCCTCGCCGTTCGCGATAAATCTCCTTGGTCTGCTCGACGCCGCCAAAGCTGCGCAGCGCCTCGCGGCGAGCTTCCTCCGGGCTCATACCTTTGGCCAAGTGCAACTCGACGGCCATCTCCAGGTGTGAATGCAGTTCCTCTGCGAGGTCGTCCTCCAGATAGCGGCGGCGGAAAAGCGCGGCCAGACGGTGGAGGAAGATGCGGAACCGTTCGGGCATGGCTAAGTCGCCTTCAGCATGCGATTAATCATGGACGACATACGTCCCCAGCTTTCCGCTTCGTGCGCGAGCTGCTTGCGTCCGGCGCGCGTCAGGGAGTAGAACTTCGCCCGGCGGTTATTTTCGGAAACACCCCATTTGGAGCCGATCCAGCCGCG
>JBEKVU010000029.1:0-17658 GCA_049513775.1 Candidatus Acidiferrum sp. | reverse complement strand
GGTTTCTCCGAGTTTTGCCGCGCACGATCGCGGAATCGTCGATCAATTCGTGTCCCAATGTGGCCTGCGTCATGAATACGCGAACACGCACGAGATGGAAAATCCAGCCTACCGCGCCAACGCCTCCGACCGTTGTTATTTCTGCAAAGATGAGTTGTTCAAGGTTCTCGATGCGCTGGTTCTGCAAAAGCAATTCGCGGCCGTAGCTTATGGTGTAAACGCCGACGATACGCTCGATTTTCGCCCCGGACACCGCGCCGCCACCGAACATCACGTGGTCGCGCCGTTGCTGGAAGTAGCCTTGCACAAAGCCGAAATTCGCGCGCTTTCGCAACGCGCCGGGTTGCCCACCTGGGATCGCCCCGCATCCGCGTGCCTCGCATCTCGCTTGCCTTACGGCACGGAGGTGACCGCCGAGCGGCTGGACCTGGTCGCGCGCGGCGAACAAGCTCTGCGGCAGCTCGGCTTCCTGCAATTTCGCGTGCGCCTGCACGACAAACTCGCCCGCGTGGAGATTGCGCCCGAAGAAATGCCGCGCGCGTTTGCGCCAGAAATGGCCAGGGACATCGCGAAACAACTCAAGAGAGTGGGTTTTACCTACGTAGCCCTGGATCTCGAAGGCTATCGCCAAGGTTCATTGAACGAATCCCTCCCCGCGGGAGTGCCGGACAAGCCGTCGGTACCAGTTGCATCGTGAACATATTTCCTATATTCCTCGTACTTTATTAGTGAGGGCCAGCACCAGCCGGCGCGCTTCGGCGTAGCCCGCGCTCGCGGCGGCAGGTATTTCTTACGGAGGCGTACTTGCAAGCATCAGCCATAAAGCTTCGTCGCGGTCTCGCATCGATGGTGTGCGTCTTCGCGCTTCTCGCGTTCGCGGGCTGCGCGAACGGGCCGGGCGTCACTGGCAAGTTCGAGCGCGATTACTCCGTTACGGGGCATACGCGGCTCGAAATCGGCACCGGCTCGGGAGACGTGAACATCACCGGCAGCGCTGATGGCAAAGTGCATGTACACGGCGAAGTGCGCGTTTCTGGCGGCGGAGCGCACGATGAACAAAAGCGCCTCTCCGAAATCGAAAGCAATCCTCCCGTGGAGCAGACCCCGGATGGTGTGCGCGTCGGCCGCGACGTCGTGCGCCTGCATGGCGCCAGCATTTCTTACACCATCGAAGTTCCCCGCGATTGTGAGGTCAGCAGCACGGCCATTTCCGGCTCGCAAACCGTGCGCGGCGTGCGCGGCCCCATCAAACTACAATCCACGTCGGGCTCCGTCACCGCCGAGGATATCGACGGCGATGCGCAACTCGCCAGCCTCAGCGGTTCGGTCACCGCTAGCAACATGGGCGATGCGGTTCGCGCGTCCGGTGCTTCCGGCACCATCACGATCGCCGGCGCTCAAGGCGATGTTCGCGTCAACGGTGAATCTGGAAAAGTGGAGGTTAATCTGACCAACGGTCCGGTGAACGTGCAAGGCGCCGGCGGGGACGTTAAAATTCACGGCGTCAATGGCAGTTTCTCGGTACAGGGAAATCCTTCGGCCACAAGTTATTGGGACTTGAAAAATGTCTCTGGAGGGATGGATATCGCGGTTCCCGCGGGCGCAAACTTCCACCTGCTGGCCGAATCCACCAGCGGAGAGATTCGCGCGGACATGCCGATCATTATTGAGGAGCAAGGCAAACACACGCTGCGCGCGCAGATTGGCACGGGCGGAGGACGCGTGGAAGCACACACCGTTTCCGGTGCGATTCATCTCGGCCCCTCGAACTAAGTTCTGAAAGACCAAGGCTTCGCGTCAGATGGAGTCCGTTTTTCGGAAAAATTCGCCAAGTCCTTTTCATGTCCGTAAAATCAGAGTGATGACTTTGCCCCCACGTCTCGTTCGACGGTTGCCGCGCAGCAGAAAAACTCTGGCCGCCGTTTTCCCCGCAATCGCCTTTTGCGCGCTGCTTTGTTCCACATTTGCGCGGGCGGGAGAATTCCAGGATCCATCATCAGGTGCACCACCGGAAAAAGCTGCGGGCACGAAATCCGCGGCCCAGGCCAAGCAAAGCCCCGAGCGGGAGCTACAGCAGAGCATCGAATCCGCCGGCAGCGACCGCGCTGCTTTGGTGCGCAATCTGGAAGCATTTCTAAAGAAATATCCGGAATCGCCATCGCGAATACAAATCTACCGCGCGCTGGTAGAAGCCGATTTGCAGTTGCAAGACAACGCTCACGCCACGGAGTACGCCGAGCGCATCGTCGCTCTCTCGCCGGAAGACATATCCATGACGATGCTGACCATCGAGCTCCTCGAACGCAACGGCGACGAAGCCGCCTTAAAACGGGCCACCACCTACGCGACGCGTGTTCTGGACTTTATCCAGCAAGACTCCGCTGACAAGCGCTCGCAACGCGTTTCGCTCCAGGAATGGCAAGCCGAGCATCAGCGCGATCAAATGTCCGTGCTCGTTCTGCGTGGACGCCTGTACCTGAAGCTGAAGGAGCCGGATTTCGCGCGCCGCGATCTGTCCGCAGGTTACGCACTGCTGCCCAACGCTTCCGCGGCGGAAAGACTGGGTGAAATTGCCGAGATGAACAAGGCTTCCGCGGAAGCTGCCAGGCAGTACGCCCGCGCATTCGCTCTGGCCGACTCCGCAAAAAGTACGCCGAGTCGACGAGAGATTCGCGAGAAACTCGGCAACGTCTGGCGCCAGGCGCACGGCTCGGATGCCGGCCTCGGAGATTTTATTCTGGCTGCCTTCGATGAAGTCTCGCGCGCCAGCGGGCCGGTAACCGTAACGCGCAACGCCAACGCAAAAACTGCTTTCGACTTCACGTTGCGCAATGCAGAAACGGGCGCGCCGTTCCCGTTGCTGCCATACAAAGGAAGAATTCTGGTCGTGAACTTTTGGGCCACCTGGTGCGGCCCGTGCCGCGCGCTCGCCCCGCTGCTCGAACACGTTCGCCAGGGATTTCAGAATGATGACGCCGTTCAGTTTCTCGGCGCCAACTGCGACGAGGACGAATCCCTGGTGGCTCCCTATCTCGCGGTGGAGCAACCGAAGATGAACATGGTTTTTGCCGACGGTCTGGATCGCCTGCTGGCCATCACGTCGTTTCCCACGGTCGTGGTTCTCGATCGCGAGGGCAAAATCGTCTATCGCTCCGAAGGTTTCGGCGACCAAGGCTTTGAGACGGAACTAAGCGACGCGATACGCCACGCCACCGCCGATGCGCCAGCGGCCCCCGCGACGCCTGCTAGCGTGGGCGCGGGTCGATAGACTTCCGAGCCACCGCCCTCACGAATGCGCCGCGTCTCGTAACTCCGCAACACCTCGCGCCGCCAGAATCGTATTCACGTGAATGCGCACCGTATCCTCAACACGCCGCGCGTAGCCGCCAGCCAGCGTTGTGACCACCGGAATCCCCCGCTGCCGCGCTTCCTCGAACACCCCGCGATCACGCTCCTGCAATCCCTTTTTCGTCAGCGATAACCCGCCGAGCTGATCCTCGCAATATGGATCGGCTCCGCCTACATAAAACACCATCTGCGGGCGAAACTCGTCCAGCCCCTTCCGCACCGCCGGCAAAAGCGTTTCAAGATATTCGTCGTCTTCAACGCGATCATCCAAGTTTAAATCCACCGTCGACGGCGGTTTGTAAGCGGGATAATTATTTAGCTGGTGGATCGAAAGCGTGAAAACCGAAGGATCATCGCGAAAAATATGCGCCGTGCCATTCCCATGATGCACGTCCGTATCCACGACCATGGCTTTCTGGATCGCACCGTCGGCTTGCAGTCGCCGAATCGCCACCGCCACATCGTGAATGGCGCAGAATCCCTCACCGTGCGCGGCGTGCGCGTGGTGAAAGCCCCCGCCAATATTGCAGCCAAGGCCGTCGCGCGAGGCGCTCTGTGCCGCCAAAATCGTTCCGCCCGCCGCAAGCCACACCGCCTCCACCAATTCCCGGGAATACGGCACTTCGAGCTGCATCGCTTCGCTGGCGCTGAGCGTGCCAGTCTGCAGCTTGCGCACCCATTCGCGCGTGTGCACGCGCAAAATATCGTTATCGCTAGCCGCCACCGGCTGCACAAAATCCCCAGGCGCGGCAATTCCCTCTTTCAGCAAAGTCTCGGCAATCAGCCGGAATTTTTGCGAAGGAAAAACGTGCGCGCCGATATTCAGGTCATACCCGGGATGATAGACGAGCTTGAAGGGCAGCATGAGGTTGGGTCTTGCCAGTCGAGCAACCTTATTCAAGACAGGGCTTACAGAGAAAGCCGCGCGTAAAACCCGAAGCCGGCGAGACGCGCAAAAAGATGTTTCTTCATCTCTGCGTACTCGGTGTTAAAAACCACCCGCTCCATAACCGCAAAACTAAGATTCAATCTCCGGACTGCATTCGAGCCGCTAGTTCTCGCGCTCCAGAATAAAATCCGGCAACGTTGCCAGGGCTCGCGCGTATTCCGACTTGCCATGGCCATTCAAACATTCCTTAGCCCGGCGCGCATACTCATGCGCCAGCGTTCGTGCCCGGTCCAGCGCTCCGGAATCCTGCACCAAAGACACAATCGTTTGCGGCCGCACGGAATTGAATTCCTTTTCTTCAAGAACCCGCGCCACCAGCTCACGCGCTTCGCGATGCCCGTTTTCCATCGCATAGATCAGTGGCAGCGTTACTTTGCCTTCCTTTAAATCGCTAAGCACTGGCTTGCCTAAAGTTTGCGCCGACGCCGTAAAATCCAGCAAATCATCGATCAACTGAAACGCCAGCCCGGCATTGCGGCCATATTCCGCCAGCGCCTCTTCTTCCGCGCCTTCCAGCCCGCCGAGCACCGCACCAAGCCGCGCACAGCCACTAAAGAGACACGCCGTCTTGTACGTCGCGAGCCGCAACGCTTCCTCTTCAGTCACGTCGATGCGCCCGATTTTCGCCAATTGCAACAGCTCGCCTTCAACCATCTTCTGCGTCAGGTCAATCAGCACATCGAGGATCCGAAAATTGCGCTCCTCCAAAGCCATCTGGAAAGACTGCATGTACAGCCAGTCTCCCGCCAAAACACTGCGATGATTTCCCCAGCGCGAATTTGCAGAGGGGCGCCCGCGCCGCGTGTCCGAAGCATCAATCACGTCATCGTGAATTAAGGTAGCGCTGTGCAGGAGTTCGACGACGGCCGCAAGGCGAATTGCGCCCGGGCTGCGCTTCCCTGCCGCATACCCGTTGCACAGCAGTAGCAGCGCGGGTCGCAGCCGCTTGCCGCCGCCTCCCAGGAGATAGCTGGTCAGCTCGGCCACCGGCGCGAAAGCCACTTCGCTCTGGCGCGCGAGTTCCTCTTCCACCAGGACCAGGTCCTCGCGGACCAGGTCAAAAATCTCCTTAGCCGTAAGCAGCGTGATGGCTTTCCTCCGAATCCCAATCGTAAAAAAGAACGTGCGGCCTGGTTGGGCGCTGCCAACCGCGATACCGCAGGCCGTGAAACACCCACGGTGAAACATCTGTTGCGCGCCTGCGGGCAACTCGTCAGGTCACCGCGGTCGCTACCGCTTATTGGGACGGGCGCTCAGTACGACAGGTGAAAAAACCTGCGAAAGTTCGCTGCCGTCGCGGCGGCAAATTCATCTGCTGGCAAGTCTCTCACATTCGCGAGCGTGCGCGCCACTTCCGCCACGTGGGCGGGCTCATTTCGCTTCCCGCGAAATCCCTGCGGCGCAAGGAACGGAGCGTCCGTTTCAATCAAAATGTTCGCCAGCGGCAAAGCTTTCGCAACGTCGCGCAGGTTCTGCGTTTTCGGATAAGTCGAATTGCCCGCAAAAGAGATCATGAAGCCCATGTCTAGCACCCGGCGCGCATCTTCCAGTGTGCTGGTAAAGCAGTGGAGTATCCCGCCGAGCCCGGTCGAGCGCCAATGCTCATCGAGCATATTGAGCGTGTCACTCCAAGCATCGCGGCAATGGATGATGATCGGCAGCTTCGCGGCGTGCGCCAAGGCCATCTGCTCGCGAAACACGTGCGCCTGCGTCTCGCGCGGCGAGTGGTCGTAGAAGTAATCGAGCCCAATCTCGCCCCAGGCGATCACCTTCTTGTGTTTGGCCAGCCCGGCCAGGGTCTCCAAATGCTGCGGCGCAACGTCCTTGGCTTCATGCGGGTGCACGCCAACGCTCGCGTAGATCCAGTCATGCTCCTCAGCAAACGGAATCGCCGCATCCATCTTCTCCGGCCCCGGCCCAGACCCAATCGCCAGCAGCGTAGTCACGCCCGCCGCCCGCGCCCGCTCGAGCATGGCCTCGCGGTCTTCGGCAAACTGCGGAAAATCAATGTGCGCGTGTGAATCGATCAGTTCCATGGTCTCACTAGCACAGGCACCCTTGCCGGTGCGGCCGGGCAAACCTATAAACAACCACAATTCGCAATCGGGAGCGACCTCGACAACTCCCCGCCGCACCGGCAAGATTGCCTGCCTTAGGAAAGCCTCTACTTTAACCGTGCGCCCACCTCGACATCCTCGTCGGGAAAACCGGCGAGCACCGGGCGGCCTTCAGGCCCGACCGAGGCCGCAACAATCATGCCGTTCGACTCCACGCCGCGCAGTTTGCGCGGCGCAAGATTGACCACTACCGCAACCTTGCGGCCGATGAGCTTCTCGGGCTCGTAGAATTGCGCGATGCCCGCGCAAATCTGTCGAATCTCCGTGCCGATGTCGACCGTAAGCTTCAACAGCTTGTCGGCTCCGACAATGCGCTCGGCACTCTTGATCTGCCCCACACGCATCTCCACCTTCGCAAAATCCTCGATGCCGATTTTTTCGGTCGTCACCGGCGCAGACGGTGCTGCGGGCGACGCCGCGGCCGCGGCAGGCGCTGCGGCCGTACCGCTAGCCGCCGGACTAGCTGGCGTGCTTGCCGCGATCGGCGATGGTGCGTTTTGCGCTTCGTTTTCCATGGCTTCCATTCTCTCCTGTGCTTCCTTCTTATCGATACGCGGGAAAAGCGGCTGCGACTTGCCAAGCGCAATACCAGGAGCGAGCTGCCCCCAACGCAACGCGCCCAAATCCACGGCACTGATTTTGCCGGGCAGCCCCAGCATCGACCAAACTTTGCCGGTACAATCCGGCAACACCGGATGCGCCAGCGCCACAACCACGCGCAACAGCTCCGCAGTGGTCCACAGCACCGCGGCGCGCCGTTGTTGCTCAGCCTCGCTCGTGCCCCCAGCCCACGGTTGCTCGGATGTCAAGTATTTATCCGCCGCGGAAATTACCGACCAGATTTTCTCTAGCCCGTGGCTAAACTTCAGCGCCTCATAAGTTTCCAAAACTTCGGCGATCGCCGAGTGCGTGTCTTTGGCCAAAGCTTCGTCTTGCGGCGCAAGCGTTCCAGGCTTGGGGACCTTCCCCGCAAAAAACTTTTCGATCAGCGCCGCGGTTCGGCTGGCGAGGTTGCCCATGCCGTTCGCCAAATCGCTGTTGTAGCGCTGGATTAGCGCGTCGTAGCTAAAATTCCCATCCTGCCCAAAAACCGTTTCGCGCAGCAGGTAGTAGCGCAACGCGTCCATGCCCAGTACGTCGACGATCGGCCGCGGCCGCACCACGTTGCCTTTCGATTTAGACATCTTGCTGCTGTCCATGAGCAGCCAGCCATGCGCCCAAACCTGTTTCGGAAGGGGCAACATCGCGGCCATCAGAAACGCCGGCCAGTACACCGCGTGAAAACGAATGATCTCCTTGCCAACCAAGTGCAAATCCGCCGGCCAGTAGCCGCGCCGCTCGTAATTCGGCCCGCCTACTGCGGTGAGATATGCAGACAGAGCGTCGAACCAGACATAAAAAACATGCTTCTCCTCGCCCGGCACAGGAATGCCCCAGCGAATACTGGTGCGCGTAATACTCAAATCGCGCAGCCCGCCTTCCACAAAGCTGAGAATTTCATTGCGCCGCGCCTCCGGCTCGATGAACTTAGGATTCTTCTTGTAAAAATCCAGCAACGGTTTCTGAAACGCCGAAAGTTTGAAATAAAAATTTGCTTCCGTAACCGTTTCCGTCGGCCGTTTGCAATCCGGACAAGGTTCCCCGGCTTTCACATCCACATACGCGTTGTCGTAAATGCAGTATTGCCCGGTGTAGTGGCCCGGATAGATAAAACCATTCTCGCGGCAAAGTTTGAAAAGCCATTGCACGGTGTGCGCGTGCTTCAAGTCCGTGGTGCGCACGAATTCATCGGATTGCAAGCTCAGCTCGTCCCAAAGCTTGCGCCACTCCGCCGCCATCTTGGAAACGTATTCGGACTCTGGAATGCCCGCCTTTTGCGCCGAGCGCTCCACGTTCACGCCATGCTCGTCCGTACCCGTGGTCATCACCACGTCAAAGCCGCGCATCCGCTTGTAGCGGCGAATCGTGTCGCACACGATCGTCGAGTACGTGTGCCCGATATGCGGCAAGCCGTTCGTGTAGTAGATCGGCGTTGTCAGGTAGTATTTGGGTTTATCAGCCATTGTTTAATTTTCGTTTGTTTGCCAGACAAATACAAAGATCCGCGTAAAAAACCGGGCCGGACTTAAAAGCCCGGGGCCTACGTACACTTTGCGGCGAACGCTTGCTGCGCTGCGCTAATTACCGCTTGCAACGGTACATTTTTTTCTACCGCCAACGCACGGCAGTCCTCATACTCCGGAGTACCTTGCCGAATGTGCCCGTTCACGCTGGCTACTTTCATTCGAACCTCACCAAAACTGGTACTCACCGTAACGGACTCGCGCGGCAAAACCCTGCGCTGCGCGTTATACGTGCGCGCGCCGATGGTGGTGGTCTCGGCAAAAATCAAATCCATGAGCCTCTGCCGGTCCCCGGGCTTGCACAACACCGTGAGCAGCGTTCCCGGCCGATTTTTCTTCATTTGCACGGGCGTCGTGTACACGTCCAGCGCCCCGCAAGAAAGCGCGCGTTCCTGAAAATGGCCATAAATCTGCGGGTTCATGTCGTCCAGATTCGCTTCGATAACCGAAATCTCGTCGTCAAAGCCCAATGGCGCCGAGGCCACGGATTTTTCCGCCGCTTCTCCGATCATGATCCGCAACACATTCGGCTGATTCTCTAGATCAGTAGTACCCGCTCCGTAACCAATGGAAGACACGGTCATCGCCGGCTGTGGACCGAAAGAATCACACAGCGTCGCCACGAGGGCGGCTCCCGTCGGCGTCACCAATTCTTTCTGTACGCCGTTGGAATAGGTCGGCGCGCCCTGCAACAACCGTGCCGTCGCGGGCGCGGGGACGGGCAACACGCCATGCGCCATCTTCGCCGTCCCGCCGCCAACATTCAACGGCGAGCTAGCAAATGTCGCAATACCCAAGGCGTCGAAACCAACGCAAGCGCCGACAATGTCCACGATCGCGTCCACCGCCCCCACCTCATGAAAATGTACTTTTTCGAGCGGCGCGTCGTGCACATACGATTCCGCCCTGCCCAGCCGCTCGAAAATGGCGCAGGCCCGCTCGCGCACCTGCGGGGCAATTTTCGAGTTCTCGATAATCGCCAAAATGGTCGAAAGGCTGCGATGTTTCTGCTGGTCCTCGCTAACCACCTTCACGTACGTCGCCGCCATGCCATTCTTCCAGACTTTTTCCGCAGAGAGCGTCCAGCCCGGTACATCGAGCGATTGCAGCTCCTCGCGCAAATATTCGACCGGACACCCGGCATCCACCAACGCGCCCAGCGTCATGTCCCCGCTAATTCCGCTAAAACAGTCAAAATAGGCTAATTTCATAGTGGTCCGCCGCCCTGCGATTAGGGCCGGCACCGCAAAAAATGATATGGAGCTAGCGAAACGATAGTATCGGCGGCGTTCGGGGGTGTCAAACCTGCGCGAACGCCTGGGAAGTGATGGGTAGAAAGTTGACGAGGGTGCCCCCACCCGGGTGTTTTTCGCAAAACGTGCGTGAACGATTGATTCGACTCGAGTTAGCGTAAATGTTGGATTGAAAAGAGCGCCCAAGTGCTGGAAAACAACGATCGTGATTTTTGGAGGCGTGTGGGAATCGGCAAGGTGGGAGTGGGCCGGGAGGAAGCAGCGGAGCTAAACATTGAGTATATAAGCCGCGTAAGTTACGGCCGGTTAATGGTTTTTTGGTTGGTTTTTTTTGGGGGTAACGAGGGCGAAATCCGGGAGTTGATTCGAATGGTGATCTTAACGGACGGGACGCCAAGGCCACGGAGAAGAGCTACATAGCCGGTAGCCTGATAGTATGGGCGATAGCTAAGATCGAGGGCGCGTGTATCAAAAACTGAAAGAACGGTTGCGGGAAGCGCTGGCGCGGCATGTTCGCGAAACTTATCACCTCGAGCTGCCGGTGATGCTAGAGCGGCCGCCGAAAATTGAAATGGGTGAGGCAGCGTCCCCGCTATGCTTTGAACTGGCAAAGCGGCTGAAAAAAGCGCCGCGTATGATCGCGCAAGAGATTGCGAACGCGTTCCCCCGGGTTGCCGGCGTGGCCCGGATCGAGGTGGCCGGGGCGGGATACTTAAATGCCTATTTTGATCGCGCAGCGTTTTGGGAGAGTGTGACCGCCAGACCGGAGGCCGCTGGCGCACAGCGCGAGGGCGGGAAGATCATTGTCGAGCACACCAGCATCAACCCCAACAAAGCCGCGCACATCGGCCACGTGCGCAACGCCGTCCTCGGCGACACGCTGGTGCGCATCCTGCGCCACGCCGGCCATCGCGTGCAAATCCAAAATTACATCGACAACACCGGCGTGCAAGTCGCCGACGTGGTCATCGGCCTGCTCTTCATGGAAAAGCGCACGCCCGTCAGTGTCAAGATGATGGCCATGGAGCCGCATTTCGATTACGACTGCTGGGACATTTACGCCAAGGCCACGCAATTCTTCGCCGCGGACAAAGCAAACGCCGCAAAACTGCGCGGCGAAACGTTGCGTTCGATCGAAGAAGGCCGCGGCGAAGAGTCCGAAGTCGCCGAAGTGGTAGCCGACTCCATCGTCACCTTCCATCTGCGCACCATGGCGCGCCTGGGCATCTACTACGATTTGCTCGCGCGCGAGAGCGAAATCCTACATTTGAAATTCTGGGATGCCGCGTTTGAAATGCTGAAGAAATCCGGCGCCATCGTGCTGGCCAACACCGGAAAAATGGCCGGCTGCTGGATCATGCCTGCAGAAAAGGAAATGAAGGAGGTAAAGGAGATCGGGGGTGGGGGAGGCGACAACGCCGGCGACGACGCAGACAAGCGCGGGGACGACGAAGAAAATATGCAGGACAAAATCATCGTGCGCTCGAACGGCACGGTAACATACGTCGGCAAGGACATCGCGTATCAACTCTGGAAATTCGGTTTGCTCGGCAAGGATTTCAAATACGCCAAATGGAAAAACGCGCCGTCCGAAGAGACCGTCTGGGCCACCTCCAGCATGAAAGGCGATCCGCTCGCGCCGAATTTCGGCGCGCCCGCGAGCACTGTTTACAACGTCATCGACGCGCGCCAAGCCTACCTGCAGGACGTCGTCGCGCAAGGTTTGCGTGCGCTCGGGCACGCCAAGGAAGCCGAGCACTCCATCCACTTCGCTTACGAAATCGTCGCGCTAACCCCGCGCTGCGCCGCCGAACTCGGCTACGAACTCTCCGAGGACGAAGCCAAAAAGCCTTACGTTGAAGTCAGCGGCCGCAAAGGCCACGGCGTCAAAGCCGACGACTTGATCGACAAGCTCGAAGCCGCTACGCTCGCCGAAGTCCGCGAACGCCATGCGGACATGCCCGACGAAGAGAAACTCCGCACCGCCCACGCCATCGCCGTCGGCGCGCTGCGATTTTTCCTGTTGAAGTTCACGCGCAATTCCATCATCGCTTTCGATTTCGCCGATGCGCTGAGCTTTGAAGGCGAAACCGGTCCCTATTGCCAATACGCGGTGGTGCGCATTCGCGGCATCCGCCGCAAAGGGCTCGAAGCAGGCGCCGCAGAGATCGCCGTCACTCCAGAAACCGCCGCGACGCTACTCACCAGCGCTGCCGGAAACGATTTGTGGGAATTGACACTGCTCGCGGGCTCGCTCGACCAAGCGGTCGAGCTGGCCATTTCCGGCCAGGAACCCGCCTTCGTTGCCAAATACGCTTTTCAACTGGCGCAGGCTTTCAACCTCTTCTATCACAAGCATCATATTTTGACGGAAGCCGATGAACAAAAACGGGGCTTCTTACTCCGGCTGACCGAATTGGTCGAGAGGCAACTGCTTACCGCGCTCTCGCTCCTCGGCATCGCGGCGCCGGAGAAAATGTAAACCATCCCCACGCGCACGCGACCGCCCACGCAAGACGTTCGCGGAACAGCACTTAGTACTCTCCTTAATTTCCCCGTAAGGTTGCGCGGTTCCGGTCGATGACCGTCGAACAGGCACGGTCTGTTTACCTCTCTCGGCGAAGGATAACGGTCAATGGCGAGCGGCGTGCAAGTCAAAGCCAGGGATGCAGAAAACCAACTCCACAAACGTGATTAGAGAATTCCAACCAGCCGCCATCGCTCGCACCCGGCGGTCGCCACACCGCTTTGTAACGTCGCCCGGTTCGGAGTCCTGAACCATGAAGCTAACCATCGGAAAAAAGCTCGGCCTCGGATTCGGCAGCATCTTCGCGTTGATAGCGCTGCAGGCCCTGATCGTGCACTCCCAGCTCGACGCAATTCAAGACACCGAAAATCGCATCGCTACCCAGCGCTCTCCCAGCGCGCTGATGTGCTCGCATCTTGAAAGCGACTTGAACCTGACGCAGAAGCGTACCCTGGACGCGGTCCTGGCGGGCCTCGCCCCGCCACAACGCGAAAAAACCAAGTCCCTACTCGAAGACTCCTGGGCGATGATCGGCAAAGATCTCTCCGGTCTCGAAGAGCTCTCGCATGGTTGGACCGCGCAGCAAGATTCGGATTTGCTGGCCTCGCTCAAAGTAGAGGTTCCCGCCCTACATCAGTATCAGGTTGCGGCCATGCAGATCGCACACTCCACCCAGCACGACGCGATCGCCGCGGCCGCCGATGCCTTTGCCGCGACCGGCACGCCGCAAAGCCAAAAAATCCGCAAGATGCTCTCCGCCCTGAGCGATCACCAAATCCGGCTGCTACAGGAAGACCAGCAGGCCCTCGCCGCCAAAGACCGCTCCCTCAACCTGGCAATTTTGTTCACCACCGTGGTGGTGCTGGTCCTCAGCAGCGTAGTGGCCATCGTACTCGGGCGCAAAATCTCGGCGGGCACCGTCGCCGCGCTCACGCGCGCCAAAGCCATCGCGCAAGGCGATTTGACCGGAGCGGAGATTGCCGTTCTCAGCAGCGACGAGCTGGGCGATCTCGCCACCGCCATCAACAAAATGCAATCCAGCCTGCAGGAAATGATCAGCTCGATTTCAAAAAACGCCCAGCAACTGGCCGGCGCCAGCAAGGAGTTTTCGTCGGTAAGCCAGCGCATTTCTGAAAATTCCGAGGCCACCTCAGCGCAGGCAAGCCTCGCGGCATCTTCCGCCGTGCAGGTAAAAAACAGCTTGCGCACCGTGGCCACCGGCACCGAAGAAATGACCACCACCATCCGCGATATCGCCAAAAATGCCGGAGACGCCGCGCGGGTGGCCGGCGAAGCGGTGCGCTCGGCGGCGAGCACCAGCGCCACCATCGCCAAACTAAACAGCTCAAGCACGGAAATTGGCCAAGTGGTGAAAGTAATCACCTCCATCGCGCAGCAGACCAACTTGCTCGCCCTGAACGCCACCATCGAAGCGGCGCGCGCCGGCCAATTCGGCAAGGGCTTCGCGGTGGTCGCCGGCGAAGTAAAAGAACTCGCCAAGCAAACCGCCAAGGCCACCGAAGACATCCATCAGCGTATTACCCGGATTCTGGCCGATACCAAAGGCGCGGTCTCGGCTATCGAATCGGTCAGCGGAATCATCGCCATGGTCAACGACATTTCCGCCAGCATTGCCACCGCCGTCGAAGAGCAAAGCGCGACCACCACGGAAATGTCCAACAACGTTGGCGAGGCCGCGCGCGGCTCGGCTTCTATCGCGGAAAACATCGCCGGCGTCTCGCACTCCGCGGAGAGTGCCGCGCTCGGCGCCACGGACTCGCGCAAAGCCGCGGAACAACTGGCGCAAATGTCCACCGAGCTACGTGAGTTGGTCGGCCGCTTTCACCTGCAAGCCAACGGCCGCGCGAATCAGCACGTCGTCTGAAAAATGTCTGAAAAGAGATTTGAAAGAGCGCGAAACGTCTGCGGTCGGAATTAATGAGACGATTCGGGGCGCGACTCCTTGCGCCAGTTCAGCGTTGCGGGACGCCCGTTGCGCCACGTGCCGGTGGTGTCGAGCACCCCATCACGCAACGTGCCCTGCAGGCTGACCGACCCTAACCGCTCGCCTTGCGCCGTTCCGCTGTGCATCACCATTTCGATCACCACGTCGCCGCTCTTTGTAACGTCGCCATCGAGGACCATCACGATTTTCTTTTCCGGCCCCATGAACCACTGCCCGGTGATTTTTCTTCCGGCAATCGTTCCGGACTGGCGGAAGCAGCGGTGCGGCTCTTTCTTGGTCTCCGCAAAGCACACCGGTCCGGCGTACAGGCCGTCGAATTTTGTGAACGCAGCCGAGGAAGCTCTGGCATCTGGCGAACCGTGTGTTGCGTGCGGTCGCGGTGCTGCCGCCATCATTGAGTTGCTCGCAACCATCGCATTGGAACTTGCAGCGGCATTCGCCGCCGGATTAGCTGCCGGTTGCGTCGACGCGCTCGCCGGAGCCGCGGTGGCCGAAGTCGCGGACGACGACGCCGGCGAAGTCGTGGGCGGCGCAGTCGCTGGCGGAGGCGTAGTCGCGGCAGCGGTTTGCGCCTGCTCCGTCGCATTCCGCTGGCGCACGGTGTATGCCCAGAAGCCGGCACCCGCCAGCAAAATCACCGCCGCCGCGATAATCCATTTCGCAAAACCACTCTTCGGCGCCGGTTCCTCCGGCTTGGTTGCGGGAAGCACCCCCCCGCCCTCGATCTCGCTGATGGAAAATGTCCGAACCGGCTGCTGAATATTCTTGAAACTTTTTTCGCCGAGCGAAAAAAAAGAAAGCGAAAGCTTGTTGCGGATCTGATCGTGTACGCTGCCCGAAATGCAAATCCCGCCTGGTTCGGCCGCCGTTTGCAAGCGCGCGGCCACGTTCACTCCATCTCCCATCAAGTCCGCGCCTTGCAGCATTACGTCGCCAAGGTTGATGCCGATGCGAAAGCGCACCTGCCGGTTGGGCGGCAGCTTGTCATTGCGCGTGCGCAGCGCGGCCTGAATATCCGTGGCGCAACGCACCGCCTCAACCGCGCTGTTAAATTCGGCGAGAATCGCGTCACCCGCGGTATTAAAGATGCGCCCGCGATGCATGGCCACCAGCGACTCGAACACCTGCTTGTGGCCGCGAAATGTCCGCAGCGTATCCTCTTCATCTTCGCCCATCAGCCGGCTGAATTCGGCGACGTCGGCAGACAAAATCGTGGCAAGCTTGCGCTCCAGTGCTTGCGCACTGGGATCAACTGGTTCGTCAGGCATACAGACTCCCGGCGTAAGTTTTGCCGGTATCATAACACCGTGAGTTGCGGTTGGAGTAAGCAGGGAGAAGGTTGCGTAGCCGCAAAGCAACTAGCGTCAATCGGCTTGCGCGAGCAGCAGCGGCGCTCTAGCGACGCCTACCAATTCACCCTTATAATTCGCCGGTGATGAACTGCGCGGCGCCATTGCCGAAGCTCCAATCAGGCGCGGTGTTGGAAACAATGGAAACGATCACGTCGCTCGGCTCGATTCCGCAGCTCGCCTTCAACTCGCGGCAAAGATCCTTGTAAAGCTGCAGCTTCAATTCCTGGCTCCGCGGCATACTCACCAAAGTGATTACCACGGCATTCACCGTGCGCTCGATGCCCAAGCCCGTATCTTCAACAATCATGTGCGATTCCGGATGCTCGTGATAAATCTGGTAGCGATCCCGCAAGGGCACCTTGAACGCGGATAGCACCGCGCGGTGCGCCGCATCGAGCAGCAATTTGATTTCCTGCTGGCTGCGTCCTTCAAATGCATCAATCCGAACTACAGGCATGTGCTCGCCCTCCAGTTAACGCCGCTGACCGCTGCGCCTAGCCGCAGATGCTGAAGGCGATATCGATCGCTAGCAACACCGGCTCGGGAATCTTCCGCTGATCGGCGTCGAATGCATAAACGCGCCGCTTGGTCGGCACCTGGATGCCGTCCGCCCTGCGATAGTCCGCCGCGTAGTTCAGTCCAGCGGCGCCACCCAGAATGTCCACGGTGTACTGGTGTGTGCGCAGCAAGCCATCCGGACTGAAGTCCACCACCTGCTCGCGACGGTGGCTCGCGCACGAATCGGGAACGGCGCTCGCCGTCTTCGTCCCACGGCGCAATTTCTTCCACCACACATCTCGGATAGGTGTGCAGAAAAAGGGATGGAGAGGTAGTTCCACAGCGCGTACCCGCTGAAATACGCGACGTACAAATCATCCCACGGAGTCTCTTGACTGTGCCCGCGGAACGACGCGCGTGGATCGTCGCGAGTGTCGAGCACCTGGCCATTTTCCGTTTCGAGGCTGACGCGATTCGGCTCAAAGACCGTCCGCTTGTGTTGGCCGTTAAAACGCATCGTCAACCGCTCCCGCGGCAATTCGGCTTCGATACTCACCTCTTTGAGCCCTTCAAATAGCAGATTGCACCGGTGATCGAGAGTTTCGCCTTCACCGTTTTCAATTGCTTTTAGCGCGGCCGGCCTTCCGTGGGCTTCGACGGCCGACTTCAAAAGTTCGCTCATAGGCTCCCTCTGCAAAGAGGCTTCCACCGATACTTCACGCGCTGGCGGCCAAAACAAATGTTTCACCAAACATGGGCAAGCCGCTCTTGGACGATTCGCGCGTGGCTTCATCTTGCAGCACGTCCCAGTGCTCCACCAACACCCCATCCTTGATACGCAAAATATCCGCCGCGATCCAACTTGCCGGGCGCCCGTTATTTGAGAATCGCCCGTGCGCGATCACAAAATCGCCTTCCGCCACAATGGTCCCCGGTTCATATTTCAAATTTGGCGGAGCGCTCTTGACGAGATTGAACAAGCCATCGCGGCCCGGCGCGATGTGCGCACTGTGCTGAATGTAGTTGGGAGACCAGAAGCGCTCCGCCGCGGCATAGTCGCGTTTATTGAAGAGCGTCTCGAACGCTTCAAGCACCAGCGCTTTATTCTTCGCCGCGAAACGCAAAACGTCGCTTGCAGACGCTTGCGCACCGTCCGCGCCAGGACGGCAATCCAAATAAAAAGCCGGCTTATTCAGCTGCGGGCAGAAGGGATCAGGCAACACATCGCCGGATTCCTGGTCGTAGAGCGGATAGTCGGTATAGCCGCGCGCGTCGAACGTGTAGAACGTTTTGCGATCGTAGTCGCTGAGCGGCAGTCCCAACTTAATGCGCTTCGGCAAATCCGGATTCGAGATGAAGTGGCGCCCGAACGCCACCGCGTCGGCGTCCCCTTTTTCCACTGCGGCCTCGGCAGTATCGGGCTCGTATCCGCCGGCGGAAATAATTCTCCCTTTGAAGATCTTGCGCAATCGCTCTGTGGCAATCGGATCCTGGCCCGCAACAATCACCACATTGCCTTTTACTC
>JBEKVU010000028.1:0-16516 GCA_049513775.1 Candidatus Acidiferrum sp. | reverse complement strand
TACTGGCTGCTCACGGAGAATCCCTTCTATCCGGTGCAGATATTAACGGGCTTGTATTTTGGATGGTTTCTCAGCCGCCGTTTCCCACACAAGTCGATGGTTTGGGTCTGGATTCTTCCTTTGCTGTTATTGGCGTACTTGTTTCTGGCTGGGCCGGTCATCAGTCCTTGGGCATCGCAATTGATACGGCCAGAATCGCTACGAGGGAAATTTCGCTTCTACTTTGGCTGGGGTTGTCGGCCACGAGAACGGTGCATAGACCAATTGCTCCTAACGATGCCTTTCTATGCTTCTGCGGCGTATTCTTTCGGAGCGTTGTTGGCTCGAAGTATGTCCGCAAAGACACGAATCATTTCTGACGCGACAGAACCGAGCTTGCTTCCGAGTCCTGATTAAAAGCGCTAACCGGTAAAGTTGAATCGGCCAAAGGAACCTTACCGGTAAGCACGACTTATCGGGACTTGGCGCTTCCGGGTGATGTATATTTTGGAGAGGCCCTGTGCTAACCACGAGACCAAAACAACAAATCAGCATGAGGCGTACGTGGCAAGTTTAGTGTTCGCGCTCTGCCTCGGGGTACCATTTGCATCGTCATGGTATCGAGTCGTTCGGTTCAAGGAGTCCAGAAGTTGGCATCTGGCGATTCCGTTGCTGTCTGGGACTTTCAGCTATTTGCTTCTCATGCTCTGCGCCGTACTTCCGTCTGCGATGGGGCACTCATACACGCCTGCCCGCTACCACATAATCGAAATAAATTGTGCCGTCTCATTCGTCGCTGCCATTGTCTCATTCACCCGATTAAGAATTGAAGGACTGTTGACAGGCGCAGGCTGTCTACTTTTGACGTTTTCGTGGATTGTTGTCCTAGTGGCGAATTCTGTTGTTTAGTGAAAACGGAGCCGTTTGAACGAAGCCGCCCGTGTTTTGCGGCGAACGCGGGCCCTAAAAGCACTTGTCCGGTAACGCGACTTCCATGATAGGTCTTTGTCAAGAGGGCAAAAGCTCTCTCGACGCGCTCCGGAGGAGCGCGGGTGTAAATTCTTTCGGTTTCTTCGCCGCGCGTGTTGGCCTCTCAGCCGTAGTTTCTTCTTTCCTAAGAAGAACCAGACTTCCATTTGCTGGCGCAACCTGTCCGGCTGCCCAGAAGATTGAGTTAGTGTTCTCCTGCCAGTCTCGAAACTTATCAGCGGGAGCATTCAGAGCTTGCGCTCCTTCGCCCAGTCGCGTTAACGGCGAGACCTGGCAGGCCACGCGTTGAAGAAATCCTCCTTGTTCACTGCCGCGTGTTACGCGGCCACGCAGTTGTTCGTCTGCACCACCTGAAAATTCCGCTGCCCACGATCGACGGCCATTAAGTAAGCTACCAACTTGCGCGCCACCGCCAACGTGGCGCGATTGGCATTGCCTTTTTGCTTTTCCTGGTCATAGAGCATCGCCAAAGGCGCGCTGTAGCGCGGTGCCATCTTGGCCGCCTCGATCAAGAGCATCTGTAAATGTTTGTTACGCTGTTTTGATAATGGCGTACGGTGCACCGTGCTGCCGGAACTTTTCTCCGCTCCACACAGTCCGCAGTAGCTGATCGCTTTCTTGATGGAAGAGAGTCTTGACGCGTCCCCGACTTCCAATGCCCAGGTCAACGCCGTAATGGGTCCGACAGCAGGAATGCTCATCAATCGCTCCACGCGGTCCATCAGCAGCGAATCGTGTTGAAGCGAACGCACCAGTGCGCTCTCGGTTTTCTGCAGGCGGACCACCGATTCGCGGCACAGTCGCAGCAGTGCGCACAGCCCTGCATCGATGTCCGGGTTGCTGGCCAGCAGTTCGCGAAAGTAGCCGGCCTTGTGCAGCTTTTGCTTGTTGTAGCTCACTCCCGCTTCCATCAGCAGTGCACTGATCTTGATTTTCATCTGCACCATCTGGCGCACCAGCAGGTTGCGATAGCGCAGCGTACGCCGGCGCTCACGAATGGCGGTCGAGGCCATATAGCTCTCGGGCAGAAAATCGCAGCGCAAGCAGTCGCAGATCTTGCCAGCGTCGATGCGGTCGTTCTTTTTCTTGGCGGCCGCGATAGCGCGCAGCATCAGCGGGTGCGCCACCTTCAGCACGGCGGCATGCGGCTTGAGGTGATCGTAGATCCAGCCCGTGAACATGGTCGCTTCCATCGCCGCGCTCCACGGCTGTGGCAGCGCTTTCATCCAGCGATCCAGGTCCATCCGCGTGGCAGGAATCGACCCTTCCGCGTGGATCTTGCCACTGCCGCATTGTCGAGGAACAATTCGTTTGCGGAAGATGCGACTTGCCTCCCTCGTGCCAGGTTATTGCTTGAGATCGTAGCCAAGAAGGGCCTCTCGTTTGCCCATCTTGTTGCAGTCGTCGCTGTTCGAGGCGAAGTGGGAGTGTTCGGCTTCGGAATAGCAGCGGTATAAGGGCTGCGTGTTGGGCTGGGCGGCGGAGTAGACGAAGCCGGCGCTGCGCAAACGCTGGTAGTCGCTCTTTTCACAGACGCCCTTCTGGAGGAGGATGCGGTCGGGATGGCCGGGCCACTTGCTGATGCACTCTTCGACTTCGACAGTGGGCTTGGCCGGATCGGGCGCGGTCATCACGTAGCCGAGTTGCGCCACCAACTTGTACGCGGTGTAGTTGCCGGGGACGGGAGCGATGGTGGCCCAATGATCGTGCTGCGCCGGATCGTACCAGTGCGTAAGCATTTCGCCGATTTGCGGTTCGCCGGGCATGCGCGTCCAGGAGATATCAACGGGCCGGAAAATCAGATAGCGCTTGCCAAAGTTTTCGCCGGGGTTGAGGTACATATAGGCGAGGAGCCAGTGATCGTCGAGCTGGTTGAGGCCGGTCTTGGCGTCGATGAGAGCGGCATAGGAAACGAGTTCGAGACCATTCTTGCGGGACCAGTCGCCCGGCTCGGTGAGAAAGAGCGGCTGCGATAAGAGGGGCGTGAAATGCAAGCGGTCCTGAGACACGACAAGGCCCATGCCTCCTTTGACCCAGGTGAGGCCGATGGTATCGCCGGTAGTCTTCCACCAGGCTGAGCCGCTACCGTCGATCGGACTGGATTTGCCGCCGACTCCAGGTTCGGACCACGCGCCATCGAAATATTTTTTCCATTTGCCAGGACCGGGATCGGAGGACGGTGCGCGCGCGATGAAGTTGTAACCGCCGTCCCAGGAGTGTCCACCGTTGCGCACACAATAGGCGTAGTCGTAGCCATCCTGTCCACGCACGACGTTGTAGCAACTATCCCCAGTCTGTTTGCCGTCTTGGGGCGGATCGGTGCCCGTAATGATAGGACCCTCGATCTTCCATGTGTGTCCATAGTCGGAGGAGCTGGCCATGGTCATCGAAGCGTGCGTCTGACCACCCTTGCCGTAATTGCAAGCGGTCTCGTTGTGATTCCAACCGAAGAGCGTTTTGCCTTCCAGTGCCACATGCACGAGCCATTGGCCGCAGGAGTCCGAGGTGTTCGGCGGCCCGGGCTTCAGAACCGCGACGCCCGCACCGCCCATGTCGTACGGATGATTGCCGTCGATGGCCCATGTGGTACCAGCGGCGGTGAAGCCGCGGAATTTTCCGTTAGGAAGTTGAATGGCGGTGAACGCTGCGTCGGCGATGTTAGGGGCTGGTCCGCGCGCGACGAGCGGAACGCCGACCCGAAGGCGGATTGAAGCCCTTGGGTCGGGACTTTTTTCCTGGCCTCCGGGTGCGACTGCCTGTTCGCCACTTTGCGTAAGCCCGCCACAGCGGTAAACGCTGTCGGCATCGACCGTTTTCGACCAAGGATCGGAATTCCAGGAAAAGTAGTCGATGCCCACGAGCCGGTGTTCGGCGGCGACCTTTGCAAAATCTCCGCGTAGTTCTTCGATAAGTAGCGTGCGCCCGGTTTCCTTTGGGGGGCACGAAACGTCCGTGTTCGGGAATCCCCACTCGGTGATCCAGCAGGGCTTGCCTCCGGTCGTTCCTTCTGCGCGGCACTCCGCGAGATCAACGCTGTTGAGGCGGGCCGCGCGCTGCGCCTCGGCGGTGGGAGTTCCGGGCTGACCCGGGGAGGGATAGCTGTGAATTCCGTAAGCGTCGACCAGCGAATCGAGTCCGCGGGCGCGCAAAAACGCGATCGTTGACGCCAAACCAACCATATCTTCTTTTTTGTTGTTGTACAGCTTCTCGCCATCCTTGGCGCTGACCATACCCGCAGAAATGATTGGTGTCGTGCGGTTCAAACGAGAGTGATCGCGGACCTCTTTGAGGGCCTCCAGAACCTTCAGGTACTGGAGAAAGCCCTTCGCGATCTGCTTGCCCTCGGAATCCTGCGTCAGGTCCTTCAGGCTGAGAATTTTCCCCTCGCCGGGCAGTGGAAACTCCGGATTGAAGGCGGCCCAATTGATCTCGTTGCCGAGTTCGACGCCTGCGAGCTGAATCCCGTTCGCGTCCAGGCTGTCGAAGAGTCTCTGAAAATCTGTTTGCGAAAGCTCCGGTTCGGCAAAAGAGAGCGGATGCCCGCCCCACATTGCGGGGAACACATCGGGCTGGTAGGGCCGTGAGGGCGCGTTGGGCGCGTATTGCGGGCCAACGATCAACTGAATACGAATGCCCTCTGCGGCAGCGCGTTTGGCGAAATCGATGCCCTTGTCGTCGTTCGAGATGCCGCAGCGGATGACGCGCACTTGCGCCGCTTTTAGCTGGCTGAGGAGACTATTCTGATCCGCCACGCTGGCGCGCATGGGGTTGACTACGTTCCCGCCTACGACCATCTCCTGCGCCGAGATCCGCGTGGGCGCGAAGAAGAGGATCGCTGCGAAAAAAACCTCAATGGGCCTGCACCGCTTTGTGCTGCACATCCTGGTCCCCTAGACGATTCCAGAGACTCACGATCTCAGGAGTAGAAGTCTTTAGAGCTTCGTCTTCACGCTTAGTCTCTAACACAAATATCGGGGTTTTGTTCTTGCGGAGCACCGAGACCAGAACTGACGGCAACGTGGAATCGCGCTGCCGGCGCGTTCCTGAACTCGCGTCCAATAGCAATTGGAAAGGCCAAATCCGCGTCCACTGCGTCCAAAGCCACGCATTTTTTAGATCATTTTCGAGGGCGGAAGCCAGTAAAGCCAACTGCATCAACAGGCTTTATGGAGCAGGCGGCGGGAATCGAAACCACGTCGGAAATTCTGACTCCAATTGACTCCAATTCAGACTTGGCGGAAGCTGCAACGTCATCATTCGCCGCGAGTTAGGAGTTGAATGTTTGGGTTCGACTCTCACACGCCTCCGCCAAACGCTCGCTGATTCGATTGCCTTGAAGAGTCGGAACCTAAACTCGACGCCTTCAGTTTCGACTGGCTAGCGATCTTCTGTTTGAATCAAACTAAAGTTTGCGGCGTTCCCCGGGCGATAGGGTGCCGCCTTTGCCGGTTGGATCAAAGCGTCTTCGAGCCTACCGACGGCCTCAAGTTCTTCCCCAAGGCTCTCATAACTAAGAATGTATGTCGGATTAAATTTTAGTTTGAGGTAAGTGATTGTTTCCCACTCGCCATGGGCACGAGCGCAAAGGGCCGACGGATTCAGGCACTCATCGTGCCTTTCAGGGGTTCGAAAATATGATCCACCCAGATTACTGACCGCAAATACAAGTCCGGAACAAAATTCTCGTTGATGCGCGCCGCTCGGGCGGAGACTACGAGCTGTTCCCAGGTTCCCGATTCGTAGTCCAGCACCACGTCGAAAACCGGGCGCAGACGGCATGGTCGCCCCAGCAATGCCGCGCTGACATCTTTCGCCAGCGGCAAACTGGCGAGCACCTCTTTCATCGGCATACCCAGCAACGCGTCCATGACGGAGAGCAGGCCGACCAAAAATAGATCTTCCGCGTCCCCCGCCATGCCGATTTTTTCCGCGAGCAATTCGCAGAATCTAGCGCGAATTAGGGCCACCTTAATAGTTTCAAAAGACTCATCCCCGCCTAGCGCGGATAAGCACACCAGCGATAGCCATTTGCGGGTGGCATTTTCTCCCAACAACGTCAGCGCGTGGGGAATGGAATGCACCTCCACGCACATAGAAAACGCCGGCGAATTCAAATACCGCATCAGACGGTAACTAAGCGACATTTCTTGTTTCAACATGGCGATTACTGTCTTCATGTCAATGCTCGGACGCGCCAACGTTTCGAGCAGGCGCAAGTAGATGAGTTTGTTAGCGGGAACGCCGCGCCGTTCCACGATCTGCGGGCGACAGAAAAAATAGCCCTGGAAGAACTGATAGCCCATGCTAATCCCGCGTTGAAACTGCTCCAGAGTCTCGACCTTCTCAGCGATGAGCGGGATCTTCAAGTGATGAAACTTTTCTCCCAAGCGGGCTTGTTCGCCGAGGCTGGTCGCCAGAAAATCAATTTTCACGAAGTCGGTGAACTCGAATAAACATTCCATTCCCGGACTGTCCTGATAATCATCCAGCGCGATGCGATAGCCTTTTCCTTTCATTCGGCGGCATGCCGCCAGGATGTCTTCTTCGGGCTTCACGGTCTCGAGAATCTCGCCAACCACAGAGTCCTGTGGCAACAGCTCCAGATAGTCACGCAGCAAGAATTCACGCGAGCAGTTCACGAACGCCGGAAGGCCGTTGGTCATCTGCTTCAAGCCCATCAGAAACAACTCGTCCATGGCGTTTACGTGCATCGCTTCTCCCGGCATCGGTTGGAAAAGGTTTTCCGGTCCGGAACGGCTCAATATTTCGTAACCGAAAATTTTCTTGTCGGCCGTCAGGATCGGCTGGCGGGCCAGGAAACGTGCCGTAGCTGTCGGTTGCGTGGGCAATGCCATCGGGCAGACCTTCTCAAGAAACAAATAGGAGCACGGCAAGCGCCAAACCGACGCGCGGCCGGTCTGCCTTTGGGTGAAGTCTCACTTCGGGCAATTTGAATTTGTTCCATGCTCGCAACAATCGGCAACGCCTGCGTGGGCGCCGGACTTTTGGTCCGCCCCGGGGGTCCACCGCTTGCCCCGGCATTCGTCTTCGTAAATTGAGGCTGGTGTGAACCGTTTCTGCAACGTCTTCCCATTTCGGTTTTCAGTGGTCTTTGGTTCTTAGCGCGTTTTCGTGACGTCTGGTCGATCGGGGCTGCAACCCACGATTTTTTGTGTCACCGTGTTTCTTTCTGGCACATCTCTCGCGGTCCTTTGTTTGGTCTTTCTCTGCCATGAATGGCCGACCGCCTGCACGCTGTCACCAGCGGTGGTTGCCGCGCGTGTCCTTAGATAGAGGCAAAGCGATTCTTACCAATCCCTCCGTTCTACAAAACCAAGCTGCCACTGCCGAGGACTTGGCGGACCCGGCACTCTGCGAAATTCGCGACCTCCTCTATCGCGTGTCCGGCATTTACCAGATGGATTTTCAGTTTTCTTTTCTGGTCACCCGCTGCCGGCGCCGCATGAAGATTCTGAATGTCAGCGCCTTGGCCGCGTACTTTCGTTACCTCGCGGCACCGAAGACGGGTCAAGAGGAAATTCGCAATCTGCTGAACGAGATTACTATCGGAGAGACGTATTTCTTCCGCAATCAGGCGCAGATCGATGCGCTCCGCAAAATCATTCTGCCTAAAGTGGCGGCTTTGCCATTGAAGCAAGAACAGAAAGAAATTCGTGTGTGGAGCGCCGGCTGTTCGACTGGCGAAGAACCGTACACTCTGGCCATCGCGCTGCTCGATGAAATCACCCAACGCCACCAGGATTGGACGCTCGAAATTCTGGCCACGGACATCAACGACGAATCGCTCCGCAAAGCCGCGGCCGGCCAGTACAACGAATACGCAGTGCGCAGGATTCGGCCAGAGCTGAAGAGCCGCTATTTCTGTTCGGAGGGCTCGCTCTTCCGGATCAGCGACGCCGTTCGCGGGATCGTCAAGTTTGCTCGCCTGAATTTCGAAGACCAGCCTGCCATTTCAGCAATGGGCGAGTTCGATTTTATCTTTTGCTGCAACGTTTTGATCTATTTCGATCAGGCTTCGAAACAACGCGCCATCGTGAACTTCGAGCGCAGCCTGCTTCCTGGCGGCTACCTCTTTCTCGGCGATTGCGAGTCGCTGTTTCACACGGAAAATCAGTTTCGTTTGCTCCACTATCCCGAGGCCACCGCGTATCGCAAGGCGGTAGCCGGCGAAATTCCCGGAGATGCCGTATGAACCCTGCTACCGAGCAACTCTTGCGTCAGCGGATTGCGAAACTGGGAAACTTGCCGGTGTTGCCAACGATATTGCAGTCGCTCAGTGAATGTCTGAGTCGCAGCGCCGAAAATGTGGATGTGGAGCGCGTCGTGGATTTGATTTCTTGCGATGAATCGCTGGCGGCGCAATGCCTGCGCCTGGCCAACTCCGCATTGTTCCCTCACCGCTCCGAGGTGCGGACGGTCCGCGACGCGGTGCGTTCGCTGGGGCTGGCGCGTGTGCGCGATTTGGTCTATTCCTGCAGCTTGCCCGCGCTGTTCGCGAACGTGAAACAAGGGATGGCTGCGAATACTTTCTGGCGCCACGCGCTGGGCACCGCGCTGATCAGTCAATATTTGGCGCAGCGGTTGAGTATCAAAGGTTACGAAAGATTTTATCTGGCCGGGCTGCTGCACGACGTCGGAATTCTGGTGAATGCTTTGCTCTTTCAGGAGCGGTTTCATGAGGTGCTCCGGCTGGCGCAAACTTCCGAGGTTCCGCTCGTCGAGGTGGAGCGCCAGTCGCTCGGTTTCTCGCATTGCGATAGCGGACGCGTGCTGGCGAATCTCTGGAAATTGCCCGAGGATCTGGCCACCACCATCGAGTGTCATCACGACGCGGCGATTGGCGGCGTTGACCCGGAAATGACCGCCGTGGTCGCTCTGGCCGACAGCCTGTGCCGCTTGCGCGGACTGGGCTACGGCTACTACGAAGCGCGCGAATTCGATCTGGCGGCCGAGCAAGCCTGGAAATTTCTCGCGGCGAAATTTCCCGCGGCGGCGCAGTTGGACGTGCAAGGATTTACCTTCGAGCTGGATGAACGTGCCGTGCAGGTGGGGGCGCTGGTGGACGCGATTCTCTCCGGATCAAAGAGCAGCTCGTGACGCCGGGCCACGTTGGCGCCTAGCCGTTGACTCTAACAAAGTGCGCGGATGCCAGTTCGCCGGATCCAATCCAGCACCCGCCGCGGACCTGCAGGGTTTCTTGTAGGGCCTAGTACTGCATAACGAAAAAACGCCGCAAGGGGGGTAAATACGGCGCGCACTGCCGCGAGGAACAACGCGAGAGCCCGATGCGTACCGCCTGCTTGTCGTTGGGAGTACGTGGTTTGCGGGATTGTCCGGGCTTTGGCACCGTTGGCATGCTGACTGCGCTAACTATGGGCGTGGTCGCAACGATTGCTCGCGACCCCGGACAAGGTCCCAGACCCGGGAGAAGCCGATGATGAAACGCAAAGTAGACATCTTCAAGAAGCTGCCGGACGGGCAAATGGCTTGGGTGCGGTCGGTGGACGGTATGGAAGAGGCGCGCCTGCAATTGAAGCGGTTGGAGTACATTAATCCCGGCGAATATTTTATTTACGATTTTCGGTTTGGCGGAATTATTCCGTCGCTGGCGACCGAGACGTATGTCGTTTTGCATTGAGACGGGCAGCTCTCGGTCGTCGCCGAGCGGCGGTCTCCGTTCCTGACGTAATAGCGATTCCAGTCACAACCGCAAAATGAGACCTCGCCGATTGTTGCCCACCCAACAGGCGCCCACCATGACTTTATTGATTTAGCTGTTCGGTGTCATGCAAGGCGGTGAACGGCGTTGGGACGCCGGCGTTTTGGTTGCGGACCTGGGGCAGGGAATTCGGGAAATTCGCCTGGATGAAGCTGATGAGTTTTTCGCGCACGTAGCAGCGCAGATCGAAGGCCGTTGGGCCATTGCGGGCGCTCATTAATGCGCGCAATTGCATGGTTCCGGGGCTGGCGTCCGTAACTTGCAGGCCCCAACTTTTTCCGTCCCACAAATCGGTGGATTGCAGAATGCGCAGCAGCTCTTTGCGGATTTCGTCGACGGGCGCGGTGAAGTCCGTGTAGATCATTACGGTGCCGAGCAGATCGGCGCGCGTGCGCGTCCAATTCTGAAAAGGCTTTTCGATAAAGTAGCTGAGCGGCACGATCAAGCGGCGCAAATCCCAGATGCGCACGACCACGTAGCTTGCGTCGATCTCTTCGATCCAGCCCCATTCGCCCTCGACGACCACGGCGTCGTCGATGCGTATGGGTTGCGAAAGGGCTACTTGCATACCGGCAATGACGTTGGTGAGCGTGCTGCGGGCAGCCATACCGACAATTAGTCCGGCGAGACCGGCGGAGGCTAACAAGCTGGTTCCGATGTGACGAACGGCGGGGAACGTCATCAGCATGATCGCGAGGGTGACGACGGTGACGACGACCACTACCGTGCGCTGCAGAACCTGCGTTTGCGTGCGAATGCGGCGGGCCGCCAAATTGTCGGCGACGTCGATGGTGTAGCGGGCGAATACCAGATCGCCCAGCAGTTGCACCACGACGATGGCGCCCCAGCCAACGCTTGCGATCATGCCGAGGCCCACGGTGTGTTGCAGGATGGCCTTCAGGTGCGCGGGTAGCGGCGCAAACGGCACGGACAGTTCCAGAGCCAGCAGCGGCAGCATGAAACGAGCCGGAGACTTCGAGCGCTTGACGAACGATAGGTCGGCGCGGTCGCCTTTGCGGCGCGCGAGGCGTTCGATGACTTGATAAAGGACATAGTGTCCGACGAGTGCCAGCGCCACTGCCACAGCGAGCAGTGCTCCAGAAATGAGCAACAATCGCGTATCGCCCCAGAAATTCTGCAAGGTGTTCTCCTGTTGGGCGCTGGCCTGGGCTAGCGCATCCCCTGCATTTAGATTCACAGAACGCCTCGAAAGTGGCGGGTGAGCATCGAATTGGTAGGATGGCTGCCAATATTTGTGAGCACTGAATCGATGGAACTTCCGGGCAAGATTTCGGGTACGAACAGTGCGAGCTTCGCTCGCTTTGTTGCTGCCGCGGTTGCTGCGATGCTTTGTTTCGCAGCGCCGAGCGATGCGTATCAAACCCCGCTGGATGCGAAGGCTTTGCACGATGCGTACGTGCTGGGGCAGCGCAACGATCAGAGCACGGGAGATTTTCTTGCGCCGTATATTAAAGAGATGTCGGAATCGCGCAGCGATCTGCACGTAGCGGAGATTGAGATTCTGACGCCGTTTGCACAAGCGGTAGACGAATCGCGGAAAAATACAGCGGGGTACAGCGAGGAACAGGCCGCGCAAAAATATCAGCAGACGGGGAACACCTTGCTGGTGAACGTGACGCTGATGCTGCCGGCGGTGTATCCACAAGCGGCGAACAACAATGGCAAGGACACGACCACGGATGCCGCGACGAACAACAGTCCGCACGAGAGCGCGGCGCCTGGCACTGCTCCCGCGAGCAATCCTCCCTCGGGCAGCGGTGACTCCGCAAACTCCGTCTCGGGAAACGCCGCCGGTGCGGCGGCTGCGAAATCCGCCGACGAAGCGCGGGCCAAGAGTGATTTGCGGCCCGAGAACTTCTGGCAGAGCTTTCAGTTTTATTTCAAGCAGGACGGAAAGAATATCCCGTCCAAAGCGCTGCACGACAAGCCGATCTATTCGACGGCCACGAAGGGGACACCCTCGGTGCTCGACGGCGCCACGGTGTGGATGGAGTTCGACGCTAAGGATGTGGCCTCGCAGGAAACGGTGATCGAAGTGGTGACACCGGATGGCAAGACCATTTCCGCGACGTTTGATTTGAAGAAGCTGCGCTGAGCGAGAGGCCAAGGAGGTTACCTGCCAGTGATCCTCGCTTAGGTCTTGCCAATTCCTTCGTGTTAGAGGGTGTCGCTCAGGTCTTGCCCAGTGGGGTTTAGGGATTCGATTAGGGCGACGGGTTGGGCCTTTGATTTGTTTTTCGCAAGCGATGGCGGAGCGGGTGTTGCTGAGGGGCTCCAGCCAGACGAGGCGGGTGACGTTGTATTTTTTTGTGAAGCCCGGGACGCGGGCGTTGAGGTTGCTGGTTACGCCGGTGTAGAGGACGCGGGATTCTCTGCCGAGAATGTAGACATGGGAGATGCGGTCCACGCCGGCGATTGTGACATGGGGTTGGTGGAAGGCCAGAGATTCATCGCACGGGACGCGAAACCGCGGAGTGCATCGCTGCACGGGCCGACACGTTCGATCCGCAGAGGGCGCCGGAGCAACGTGAAGAGAAAAAGCGTCGGCCTGTTCTGTTCGGCAATGACTCGGAGTGAGCGGCGGGAACAGAGGCCATGCAGGAAGATGCTTGGGCGTATGCAGTGTTTGCTTGATGGCGATGCCAAAAGCCGAGTGCGACTATCGAGGCCTCTCGCAATACTGCGGCGTGGGCCAGTTGCACAGCGCCGAATGGGTTGCTGGAACATTCGCTGCCGGATCGTTTGTAACAAAGGAGATTTCACGTGCCAATTCTCACTTGGGTTTTTCTTGGATTGATTGCTGGGTTTATTGGAAGCAAGATTGTGAATCGTACTGGGGAGGGTTTGCTGCTGGATATCGTGCTGGGGATTGTTGGATCCGTAGTTGGGGGCTGGTTGTTCAACGCTTTTGGGCACCCTGGAGTTAGTGGGGTGAATTTGTACAGCATTATGGTGGCGGTGGTTGGCGCCATTGTGGTGCTGGTGGTTTATCACGCGATGATCGGTGGACGACGACGGATCGCGTGAAAGCGGGCTGACTGACGATACTCACATTCTTGGTTTTTTGGGCGGACTCGCTTTTTTGGCGGTTCGCCTTTTTTTTGGTCAGCGTGGGCGTCGGTGGATTTCAACACAGGGTGCACCGAGGGCACAGAGAGAGAGCGGAGAATTTGGTGCGCGAGGTTAGCGCGAAGATCAGCGCAGGAGGTCTTCCAGGGTGACGCGGGCGTCGGTTTTGGCGTCGCGGTATTTTACGATTACGGCGCATTGGAGGCTTAGTTTCCATTTGGCGGCGGGCTCGGTGGATAAGGCGCGGGAACCTGGGACTACGATGGCGCCTTCGGGAATGATTAGCGGGCTATCGTCGGTGGCGGTGTAGATTTCATCGCGGACGATGTCGTAGACGGGGACGGAGCGATTGAGGATGGCGCCGGTGCCGAGGACCGCGTGGTGTTTGACGATGGTGCCTTCGTAGACGCCGGAGTTGCCGCCGATCATGACGTGGTCTTCGATGATGACGGGGAGGGCGCCGACGGGTTCGAGGACTCCTCCGATTTGGCTGGCGGCAGAGATATGGCAATGTTTGCCAATTTGCGCGCACGATCCGACGAGGGCGTGGGAGTCGATCATGGTGTTTTCGTCGACGTAGGCGCCGACGTTGACGAACATCGGAGGCATGCAGATTACGCCGCGGGCGATGTAGCAGGCGTCGCGGATGCTGGAGCCGCCGGGGACTACGCGGATGTTGTCGGCGGCGGAGATGGCGCGCGGCGGATAGGTGGACTTGTCGAAGAAGGGCTGCTTGTGGGCGTCCAGCGACATGTCCATGATTTGGCCCATGCGGAAGCCGAGGAGTAGGCCTTTTTTTATCCACGGCTCGGCGCGCCAGCCGCCTAGCGCGTAGGGATCGGGCTTGGCGGCGCGGATTTGTCCGCGATTTAATGCGTCCTTGAATTGTTGGAAGAGCGTGAAGTGCTCTTCGGTGTAGCTCGCGGGTGGATGGTCGAAGAGAGCTTCAATTTGCGTACGCAACTTTAGTTCTCTCCAGGGGCGCTCTTTCAGAAAGGGTTCTCTCGACAGCGGCGAGTTCCTCGTTGTGCTCCTGACACGATCCCAGAAGCCCCAGAGTTTCGAGTACGGCGTGGATGCGTGCTTGATTGGCGGGCTGCGGCTGGACGAGGGGCAAGCGCCATGCGGGTTCGAGCAAACCCATTTCGGCCATAGCGGCTTTTACCGGGCCGGGATTGGACTCGACGAAATTGATTTCCATCAGTGGATGCACGCGGCGATGGATTTGGCGAGCGTCGGCGAATTGGCCGCCGAGCGCGAGATGAACCATGGCGGACATTTCGGCGGGGATTTCGTTGGAGACGACGGAGATTACGCCACGTCCGCCGAGGGCGATGAGGGGGAGAGTGATGGCGTCGTCGCCGCTGAGGACGATGAAATTATCGGGGACTTGATTGAGGATGGCGGCCATTTGCCCGATGTTGCCGGAGGCTTCCTTGATGCCCACGATGTTGGGAATTTGCGCGAGCCTGGCGACGGTGATGGGTTCGACGTTGACGCCAGTGCGCCCCTGCACGCTGTAGAGAATGATGGGCAGATCGACGGCGCTGGCGATGGCTTTGAAATGTTGGTAGAGGCCTTCTTGCGTGGGCTTGTTGTAGTAAGGGGTGACGGAGAGGATGCCGTCGACGCCGAGCGTGGCGAGTTCGCGGGCTAGCGAAATTACTTCGATAGTGTTGTAGCCGCCGGCGCCGCCGAGGACGGGAACTTTTCCCGCGGCTTCTTCTACCGTGATGGCGACTACGCGGAGATGTTCTTCTTGCGTGAGCGTGGGGCTTTCGCCCGTCGTGCCGCAGGGGACGAGGAAGTCGACACCCGCGGAGATCTGGCGCTTGACGAGCTTGCGAAGTGTGAGTTCGTCGAGTGAACCGTCCCGGTGGAATGGAGTTACTAGCGCGGTGCCTGTGCCGGTGAACATGTTTTGTCTCCTTCGTGCTGCGTTTT
This sequence comes from Candidatus Acidiferrum sp., assembly GCA_049513775.1. Taxonomy (GTDB): domain Bacteria; phylum Acidobacteriota; class Terriglobia; order Acidiferrales; family UBA7541; genus Acidiferrum. The sequence goes on along the minus strand of JBEKVU010000028.1, from coordinate 1,773 downwards.
CTTCCCTGAGCGCTGACTTGCACGATGGGCGCTAGTTCAGTTCACCCAGGATGTTGCGAAATTCGTGTACACCTTTTTTGCCGGCGAGCCATTGCGCGGCGCGCAGAGCGCCGCGGGCAAAGCCTTCGCGACTTCGCGCGGTGTGGCGCAGGGTGATGGTGTCGGCGGCGGAATCGAAGCCGATTTCGTGCGTTCCGGGATTGGCGCCGGCACGATTCGAAGAGAGCGTTAGCGTGCGGGTATAGCCGCTGCTGCGTATTTCCTGGGCGAGGGCGTTGAGTGTGCCGCTGGGGGCGTCTTTTTTTGCGGAGTGGTGAATTTCCCATCCCCAGGCTTCGTATTCGGGGTGTTTGGCGAAGGATGCGGCGGCTGTGGCTACGGCTTGGAGAAAGAGATTTACCCCGATGGAGAAATTGGCGCTGTAAACGAGGCCGGTGTTGGCGGCGGCGATGGCGGCGCGGACGGCGGGGAGTTCTGCTAGCCAACCGGTGGTGCCGCAGACGGTACTTACGCCGAGCGCGGCAAGAGTTTGCAGATTGCTGGGCGCGGCGCTGGGCGTGGTGAATTCGACGGCGATGGCTGCGCCGTTCAGAGACTCGACTGAGAGTTCGCGGATATTTGCGCTGCTGAGTGTGGCGCGCACCGCGAAGCCGTATTGCGGCGCGAGCTGTTCGACGAGGTGGCCCATTTTGCCGTAGCCGACGATGGCGAGAGGGGTGTTCATGCGGGGACCCCGGTGGCGACGAGTTGGCGAACCATTTGCGCGTAGAGAGTTACCGCGTCGAGCAAATCCTTTTTGGCGATGTGTTCGCCGGCGGTGTGTGCGACGTGGATGCTGCCGGGGCCGATGAGGAAAGGCCGGCCCCAGGAGCCGTCGAAGACGGGAATGTCGGTGGCGAACGCGACGACGGTGCTGGAGAAGCCTTCGAGCGATTGTAGATGGACGGCTTTGCTGTAGTGCACTTCGCGGGCTTCGACGCGACCGGCCGAGAGGCGCTCGACGGCTTCGCGGATCGCGGACGGATCGCCCACGGTGCGGAACATGATTTCGGCGCGGGCTTCGTCGGCGATAACGTTGGGAGCGCGGCCGCCGGAGATGGTGCCGACGTTGAGGGTGGCGTGGCCGAGGATTGGATCCGTGGGCAGCGAGACTTCGCGAATGTCCTGCAAGGTGTCCAGCAGGGCGTGAATGGCGGAGTGGCCTAGTTCCGGGTAGGCGGAGTGCGCGAGTCTTCCCGTGGAGATGAGCTCGTAACGCAGCGCGCCTTTGCTGCCGAGCGCGAGGAGATTTTCCGTGGGCTCACCGTTGATGAGAAAGCGCGAGCCGCGCGGGGCAGCGGCGGCGGCGCGGGCGCCGGCGGAATCGCGCTCTTCGCCAACGACGAAGAGCAGTGCGAAATTGCGGACGTTTTCCGCGAGCAGAGTTTCCGCGGCGGAAATCATGGCGGAGATGATGCCTTTGGCGTCGCAGGAGCCGCGGCCGTAGATGTGGGTTTGGTCTTCGCTGCTGGGGAAGAAGGGAGGGACGGTGTCCGTGTGCGTGGAGAGCGTGACGGTGGGATTACCGAAAGTGACGAGGATATTGTCGCGGCCGTGCTCGGCGAGGAGGCGTTCGATGCGGCCGTTGCGCTGGGTGGCGAGCTCGCGCAGGTGGGCGAAGAGATAGTCGGCCACCGGAGCTTCGCGGCCCGTGGTGGAGTCGAGATCGACGAGAGCGCGTGTGCGCGCGAAAACTTTCATGGTTGCGGTTTACGAAATTTTCTTGGAAGCGTG
>JBEKVU010000027.1:0-16733 GCA_049513775.1 Candidatus Acidiferrum sp. | reverse complement strand
GGCCTTTGGAGTCGACGACAGCCCAGCCGCCGGTAGATTCGGCGACGGCCATGGTCGCGAGTACCTCGGCGGATTGTACATCCCAGATGCGGATGCGGGCATCGTCATAGCTGGCGAGAATGCGGCTGCCGTCCGCGGTGAAAACCAAGTTTATGGGGTTGCCGAAACTGGTGGAGAAGGTTTTGCTGAGTTGGCCGGTGGCAACATCGAAAAGGCAGAAGCCGTCCTGAAAGCGCGTTGCCGCGAGGCTTTTGCCGTCGGGGCTAAACGCCACGGCGTCATAGATGTCGAGGTTTTGTTCCGCCCTCTTAAAAGAACGTACTTCTCCTGAGTCGGCAAACTGCCAAAGCTTTACGGCTTGATTTGCACCGAAAGCGAGCCCGCGGCTATCGGAAGTGAAAGCAAAGGCTTGTGTACCGCTACATTCTGGCTCTTCGTTGGGTAGGGTCCGGTCGGGGCCTTTAGGCATGCCCCGAACGTGAATGGTGCCACTATCGCAAGAGGCAATCCAGTGTTGGTCAGGGCTCATGCCCGGGCGTAAAACGGAATTAGACAGTTCCGTGGTGGCTGCTAACTGCTTTTCCTTTTGCACATCCCAGAAGCTGATTTTACCGTGGGTGTCGTATTGCAAGGTCGTGCCCGCAGCGTTGGTGATGGGGCGCGAGCCGTGAAAGCGATGCGGCTCGTTCCTCAAGGAGAGATCCCAAAGGTCAAAGGAATTGACAAAGCCGAGAAGGAGCGAGTGGCCATTTGGCATGAAGGCGAGACTCTTCGGGTTTGGAGCATCGCGAGTTCCGTGCGCGGAGAACGACAGCAGCGAGTGGCCGGAGTTCGTATCGTAGATCTCAGGACTTAGGCTCTCTTCGTCGAGTCCGATGAAAGCGGATCCGTCAGGAAGGAATGGGGTGGGGTTAGGCAGCGTCGATGAACTTTGGAATTGGGTGCGCAGTTCGAAAGATTTGGCGTCCCAAACATAATTGTTCCAAATGTTCTCTCCCGCGAGCAGGGATTTGCCGTCAGGACTGAAGGCAACGGAGAACAGGACGCCGACGTGAAGATAACCTTGATCCGAATCATCCCAACCGCTTGTGAGTTGCCGCAACTGAGTTCCAGTCGCGGGATTCCAGACGCGCAGGGATTGGTCGAGGCTTGCGGTTGCGATCATGTGCCCATCGGGACTGAAGGAAATACTTGTCACTTTTTTGGTGTGACCTGAGAGGGTGCGAGTCAAGTTACCGGTTGTAAGGTTCCATACCTTGGCGGTAGTTTCGTCATCACCTGAGGATGCGAGCCATTGACTATCGGCGCTGATGACCATTGCGGCGATTGCGCCGGAGTGAGTGACCAACGTGCGGCGCTTAAACTCGTGGAGCACATCCCAAATCACGATGGTGCCGTCAATCTGGCCGAGGACGAGCCATCGGCCATCGGGGCTGAAGGCCATGGTCTGCTGAGAAGATTGTGCCTCTAACGTCCGGGTCTGATTGCCGGTCTGGACGTCCCAGAGGATCACGCCGTCTACGCCGTCTGAGGCAAAGATCCGGCGGTCGGGACTGAAGGCGACTGCGAATGCGGCAAAGCGTGGGTGAAGGGTGCGTAGTTCGAGTCCCGTCGAAACTTCCCATAACTTAAGGGTGCTGTCCGTGCCAGCAGTGATCAAGAGCTTGCCATTTGAGCTGAGAGCGAGGGCAGCGATGACGCCCGAGTGGCCTGTTTGGACCACCAGTTCGATCTTGGAGGAATTTGGCGGGGTGGTGGCTTTGGCGGGTCGAGGAGCTTGCGCGCGGGCAGAGGCGATGGCGAGAGCGACAAGCAGTGCGGCGAGGACCGCTTGCGAATTTTTGTGGCGAGCGGTGGTCATTGGACGAGCCTCGGAGTGCGATGGTTTTTATCCTGAGTTTGGCATCATGATAGGGCGACTTGCTGCTTACGAGGCCGGTAAACGGCGCTGCTGTTTTCCAATTGGCTATTAATTTGGCCGGAAGAGAAGCCTTGAGAGAAGGAAGCGCCGGGACTTTAGCCCGGCCGCTAGAAAAGCGCGCAGTATGCTGCGCCACTACAAAGGCGAAGCGGCGTACGGCCAAAAGGCGAGAAGCCGAAGACGACGGGCAGCGAGGCACACGGCGCGGTTAGTAGATGATGGGGAGGCGGAAGTCGACGGTCGGGGCGTCGTTGACGCGGAGCACTAGGAGGGTGCGGTCGTCATGGGGAGCCCAGTTGGGGCCGCTGTGGGCGTCCGTGGCGGCTAGGATGCGGTTGGAGATTTGGCGTGCGGTGTCCATGGGACTAGTGGCCGAGAGGACTGCGGCGAGGCGATCGGGGCCGAAGTCTTCGTCTTGGGCGTTGTCGGACTCGACGATACCGTCGGAGGCAAAGAGCACGACGTCGCCGTGCTGGAGGTCGAAGGATTGTTCCTCGTATTGAGTGCCGGAGAAAAGGCCGAGGGGGACGCCTTCAAGGTGCAGCTCGGTGACTTGGCCGTTGCGGAGCAGGAGTGGGTAAGGACAGCCAGCATTGGCGATTTCGAGGCGGCGGTTGGGGGCGTCGTAGACAGCAAAGAGCATGGCGATGAAGCGGGCGTCGAGGCGGCCGCCCTGGAGGCGGTCGTTGAGGGTGGCGAGCATTTCAGCGGGCGGACAATTGTGCGTGACGACGTGTTCGCGGAGCATGCCGATGGCTAGCGAACCATAGAGGGCGGCGGCGGTGCCTTTGCCGGAGACGTCGCCGAGGGCGAGGGCTAGTTTGCCTTCGCCGTAGGGAAGGAAGTCGTAGAAGTCGCCGCCCAGGTCGCGGGCGGGGTTGTAAGCGGCGGCCAGATCGAGGCCGGGAACCTCGCGGGCGCCGGTCGGCAGGAGTTGCATCTGGATTTCGCGCGCGGTGTCCAGATCGTTTTGCAGGCGGCGCTGGCTGGCGGCGGCTTCCTCATAGAGGCGGGAATTTTCCAGGGTCACGGCCAGGAATGGGGCGAGAGTGGTTAACATGCGCTCGTTTTCGGCGGTGAAGGCGTGGGGGGCGGTGCTTTCAAGGTCGATTACGCCGATCAGGCGGTCCTGTCGGAGGAGTGGGACGACGAGCTCGGAGCGGGCGTCGATGCCGGCTTCGGTGCGGATGTAGCGGGAATCGGTGAGAACATCGTTGACGCGGAGGGTGGCGCGCTCGGCGGCGGCGGAACCGGTAAGACCCTCGTGGAGGCGGAGATTGAGGCGCGCAGGTATGGATTCTTCGTATCTGAGAGCGAAAATGGATTGGAGAAGTTGGGCGTCCTCGTTCCAGATCATGACGTTGAAGACGTCGTAATTGACCAGGCGCTTAATGCGCTCGGCGATGGTGCCCAGGAGCACGGTGTGGCTGGTGCGGGGGCTGAAGTCGTGACTGATTTCCTGTAGCAGGGCCAGAGTTTTGGCTTGTTCAGAAACAGGGGCAATCAGGCTGGGCGAGATCAGGCCGGGCGGGGGGGCATCCATGCCTCCCAGTGAAGCAAAAAGTTCGCGTTTTGTGTAGTCGTTCATGGCCTGGGGATTCATTTACGTTGTTCATTGGATGCGATTTTGGGCCTGAGGTCACAAAATGCGGGAGATTGTGTGCGGAACGGTGAATCGCGATGGACGGACGTTGGGCCCGTTTTGGCCCGAAAATGTGGCGCCACGCCGCTGGACCGGGCGGCATGCGGTGCTCCCGCGAGATGGGCTAGCGGACTTCCCAGGTGTCGCCGGCGCGAAGGAGTTTGTTGAGGTCGCCGGGGCCACGCTTGGCGATGACCTCTTTGATTTGCGCGTTCAAGACTTCTTCGTAGCGGGGTTGATCGTTCCAGCTGCGGAGGACGCCGATGGGGGTGGGGAAGCCTTCGCGTTTTTCCATTTGGGCTAGAGCGAAGGCGTAAGTGGGATTGGGGTTTGTGGCGTCGTGAATCAGGAGGTCGGCTTCGGTAGTGCCGTTGCCTAAGGCGACGACTTCGAGGTCCATGCCGATTTGGCGGATGCCTTTGTCTTTATTTTTCCCGAAGACCATGGGTTTGCCTTGCTCGAGCGTGATGACGTGTTCACTGCGGGCGTCTCGTTCGGTTAGGGAGAACCAGGCGCCGTCGTTGAAGATGTTGCAGTTTTGCAGGATTTCGATAAAGGCGCTGCCGCGATGCTTGGCGGCGCTTTTCAGTGTGTCTTTCAGGTGCTGCTGGAAGACGTCGACAGAGCGGGCTACGAAGGTGGCTTCGGCGCCGATGGCTAAGGCTAGCGGATTGAAGGGACGGTCGAGCGAGCCGAATGGAGTGGACTTGGTTTTCTTGTTTACTTCGGACGTGGGGGAATATTGGCCTTTGGTTAGGCCGTAAATTTTGTTGTTGAAGAGCAAAACTTTCAGGCCGACGTTGCGGCGGAGCATGTGGATGGTGTGGTTGCCGCCGATGCTTAGGGCGTCGCCGTCGCCGGTGGCGACCCAGACTTCAAGGTCGGGTCGGATGGCTTTGATGCCGGTGGCTACGGCGGGCGCGCGCCCGTGGATCGTGTGGAAGCCGAACGTGTTCATGTAGTAGGGGAAGCGGCTCGAGCAGCCGATGCCGCTCACGACTACGAAATTTTCGCGCTTGATGCCGAGTTCGGGGAAGACGGCTTGGACGGCGGAGAGGATTGCGTAGTCGCCGCACCCGGGGCACCAGCGAACTTCTTGGTCGGTTTGGAAGTCTTTTTTGGTTAGCACTGGTAATGATGCGGTGGTCATTTACTCTTCCTTTTTACGTTTCCTTGCTTCCATGCCTGCTGCGCCGTGCTGACTAAACGCCCAACACCTCTTCGATTTTTTGTTCTAGTTCGGCTTGCTTGAATGGGCGGCCTTGGATTTTGTTCAGGCCGATGGCGTCGACTAAATATTTTGCGCGGAGCAGCCAGAGTAGCTGGCCCATGTTCAGTTCGGGGACCAGGATTTTTTTGTAACGTTTGAAGATTTGCGCAAGGTTCGCGGGCATTGGATTCAGATGGCGGAGGTGGAGGTGGCCGATGCGGCGACCTTGGGCGCGCTGGGATTTTACGGCGGCGGTGATCGAGCCGTGCGTAGAGCCCCAGGCTACGATCAGCAGATCGCCATCTTGATCGCCTGCGGGCACGGCATCTGGAATGTCTTGCACGATGCCTGTTACTTTGGCGGCGCGGATGCGCACCATGTTTTCGTGATTGAGAGGCTCGTAATTGATGTTGCCGGAGACGTCTTGTTTTTCAAGGCCGCCGATGCGGTGTTCGAGGCCGGGTGTCCCGGGAATGGCCCAGGGGCGTGCCAGGGTGTCCGGATTGCGCTTGTAGGGTTTGAAGCCGTTGGGGTCACTAGCGAAATTCACCGGGATCTCCGGGATGTCGCTGAGTTCCGGGACGCGCCACGGTTCGGCGCCGTTGGCGAGGTAGCCGTCGGAAAGCAGGATCACGGGAACCATGTATTTTACGGCGATGCGGCAGGCTTCGATGGCGGCCCAGAAGCAGTCGCCGGGAGTGGACGCGGCGATGATGGGGATGGGAGCTTCGGAGTTGCGACCGAACATGGCTTGGAGCAAATCGGCTTGTTCCGTTTTTGTCGGCAGACCGGTCGAGGGGCCGCCGCGCTGCACGTTGACGATGACCAGCGGGATTTCGATGGCCACGGCCAGGCCGAGGGCTTCGGTTTTCAGGGCCATGCCAGGGCCAGAAGTGGTGGTCAGCGCGAGCGCGCCTGCGTAGGCCGCGCCGATCGACGAGGTGATGGCGGCGATTTCGTCTTCGGCTTGGAAGGTCATTACCCCGAAATCTTTATATTGCGAAAGCTCGTGCAAAATATCGGACGCCGGGGTGATGGGATAGCTGCCCTGGAAAAGTTTCAGGCCGGATTTTTGCGAAGCGGTGACGAAACCCAACGCCAGGGCTTGGTTGCCGCTCATGCTGCGGTAGAGGCCTGGGCTGAGGTGCGCCGGCGGAATTTCGTAACTGATCTGAAAGGCTTCGGTGGCTTCACAGTAGGAGTAGCCGGCCTTCATGGCCAGTTGATTGGCTTCGACGAGCAAGGGTTTTTTGCTGAATTTGTCGTTGATCCAGCGGACTGTCGAATCCATCGAGCGGTTGTAAAGCCAGTAGCACATGCCCAGCGCGAAGAAATTTTTGCAGCGGTCCATGGACTTGGCGTCCAGGCCGAGGTGTTCGAGGGCACGGCGAGTAAGGCGTTCGAGTTCCACCGGGAAGAGGCGGAATTTATCGAGCGAATGATCTTCCAGCGGATTTACCGTCATTTGCGCTTTGCGAAGATCGTTTTCTCCGAAGCTGTCGCTGTTGACGATCAGGATGCCGTTGGCTTTTAGATCGGCGAGATTCACGCGCAAGGCGGCGGGATTCATGGCGATCAGGACGTCGATGGCGTCGCCGGGGGTGTTGATGTCGTCGGAAGAAAAATGGAGCTGGAAGCCGCTGACGCCGGGGAGCGTGCCTGCCGGGGCGCGAATCTCGGCGGGGTAATCAGGGAAAGTGGCGATGTCGTTGCCGTAGAGCGCGACGGTGTTGGTGAACTGGCTGCCGGTGATTTGCATGCCGTCGCCGGAGTCGCCGGCGAAACGGATGACGGCGCGGTCGATGACTTCGCGCCTGGTTTTTGGCAACGGGATATCAGTTACGGTCGACATATTTCCCCAAACCCTCGCTGGCTAACTTTTGTTTGCAATGCGCCTGACGCGGGAACCCCCACGGTCCTCGTCAAGCGCAAGAAGCGCCCTGTGGAAATCATGCGGCACGGCGGACATGCAGGAGAATGCAGAAGCGCCGCACAAATCCTAAGCTAAAGAATACCATACCGCTTGCGGCAAAGCGGGGCGCTGGTGCTCACCACGAACCGTGAGTTGAGAGGTGCGGCGACCTGGCTAGCTTGTCGGGGCTAAGGTGTTCGCGTCGTCGGTAATCGGACGGGGCCGATAGTAAAGCAGGATGACCACAATGGCCGCGGAGAGGAGCAGCGTCAGAATTGCCATGGCATCGAAAAACTGATCGGGGAGGACGACGTGCTGGGGTCGTAATTCATAAGATGCGGTAATTTCTTTTCTAAGAATGATCCGCTCGGGACTTAGAAGCGAAAACGTACCGCTCACGACTCCAAACAGCTGATAACCCAGCATGAGCCAGAGAGCCCAAAGCCTCCGCCGCAACAGCCCGACGCCGCCCAGAAAAGCGACCGCACAAAAAGCAACGGTCATCGCCGCCGCTATTGGACCGCGAAAAATATGCCCCAAAAGCAGCAATCGGCTCTCGTGAAAATGCCAGAAGAATAAGGCGAGGACGCTAGAAGCTACATAAATCCAAGCGACTACAGCGATGGGCACGGGTACTTGGGACGACCGAGGCGCGGTGGCGGGAAAGCCTGATTCGTCAAGCGGCCCTTTTGGTGGGGCGGGCAAGGCGGCGAACAATTGCCGAATGGACTTTTGCGAGAATAGGATTAACCACCAAATGGCGAGCGCTCCGGGCAAACCGAAAAACAGTGCAATAAAGAAGCGAGCCAACGATGCTGTTTGGGGCGGCGCGCTCGGCGGAACCGGGATTCTGATGGTTAGGGTAACCAAGAACGCGATGCTCCCGAAGACCAGCGTGATTGCCGACCAAACCAAAGTGGAGATGCGTGCCCAATTGCGATAACGGAAGAGACCGATCCCGCTGGCCAATCCCCAGTCCCCGCACGCGGCAATAATCGCGACGCCGAGATAGCCAGCCGCGCGAGACCCAGCCGGGGTCACGTTTGGGTTCGAAGCGATACCCTGGAGCGCGACGCCTAATAATCCTAGCGCTGCAAAAAGGAATACCAGGAGACTGCCGATAATCGCGGCGACGGCGGCGGCCGTGACGGCTCTCGATTTGGAGCGCGCGGCATCTGAGAAAGAATCGGGCAAGCTGGGGACGTATATATCACGAAGCTACTTTGTGCGGAAGCAATGGCCGACGAACTCCACGTCAATTTAGCCCTTGACGTTCGCCTTGTGTTCGCCTTAGAGTTGGCGAAGGACTTTCGCTCGCTGTTCGCGCCCGGAGGCAAAGATGGCCCTTACGAAGCGGCAAAAAGAAGTGTTGGATTATTTGGTCTCGTTTGAGACGAAGCACGGGTATGCGCCAAGCTTTGAAGAGATTGGCAAGGGCTTGAAGTTGACATCGCTGGCTACGGTGCACAAGCATATTTCGACGCTCGAGAAGAAGGGTTTTATTCGGCGCGGGTACAACCAGAGCCGGTCGATCGAGATTTTGCAATTGCCGAAGTCGGTGAAGGAGCAGGTGATTGAACGAAGGATTCAGGAACTGCCGTTGCTCGGGCGGATCGCCGCGGGGCGGCCGCTCGAGGCCGTTGAAGAGCGCGAGACGTTGTCGCTCGGGGACTTCGCGCGGGGCGGGAATTCCTTTGTGTTGCAGGTGAAGGGCAGTTCGATGATCGAAGACCATATTATGGACGGCGATTACGTGGTCTGCGAGCCGACGCAAGTGGCGAACGCCGGGGACATTGTGGTGGCGCTAGTTGGCGGCGATGAAGCAACGCTGAAGCGTTTTTATCGCGAGCCGGCGGGGAAGATCCGGCTGCAGCCGGCGAATTCGGAAATGGCGCCGATATTCGTGGCGGCGAGCGACGTGAAGATTCAGGGGCGGGTGATCGGCGTACTACGTAAATATTAAATCTGATGCTTTGCGCGAGAGACCACATTCGATTTTCTGCCGTCGTCTAACGCGCTCGGGGGCGCTCTCCGAGCGCCCTTCGATGGCGGGATCTGCACTCCTTTTGTCGAACGAACTCATCAAACTCTTGGTGGATCGCGGAAAGGCCGCCGCGGTGGCTAGCAGGTCCTTGGGACATGCCCGTTCGCCTCATGAGTGAAAGAAAAACGATCCGTTTGAAGCTTTCCGCTTTGCACATCGCGAGAATCGCGTTGGCCGCCGTCTGCGCGGCGCTGCTGCTTTTCGGCGGGGTGCGACGCGGGCAGGCCTACGCCGTGCTGTCCCACGAAGCGATCATTGACGCGGCCTGGGATATCAGCATCAAGCCGGTGCTGCTAGAGCGCTTTCCGCAGGCTACGGTTGCTGAATTGAAGATTGCGCACGGGTACGCCTACGGCGGCGCGATTATCCAGGATATGGGCTATTACCCGCACGGCAGTCAACTGGTAAGCGATTTGACGCACTACGTGCGCAGCGGAGATTTTGTGCTGGCGCTGTTGCGCGATGCGCAGGATTTGAATGGATACGCCTTCGCGCTCGGCTCGCTGGCGCATTACGCGGCGGACAATGACGGGCACAGTATCGGGACAAATCGCGCGGTGCCGGTCTTGTATCCGAAGCTGCGGAAGAAATTTGGGGACAGCGTCACGTATGAAGATGATCCGCTGGCGCATGTGAAAACGGAGTTTGGCTTTGACGTGGTCGAGGTTGCAAAGCAACGCTACGCGCCTGACAGTTACCACGATTTTATTGGGTTCGAGGTTGCCGTTCCGCTGCTGGAGCAGGCATTCCAGGAAACTTATGGGCTCAGTTTGAAGAAGGTTTTGGACAATGAAGATCGCGCGCTCAATTCTTATCGTCGCGATGTGAGCACCTTGCTTCCGAAAGCGACGCGCATCGCGTGGAGTCTGAAGAGCAAAGAGATACTCAAGGACGATCCGGGGATTACAAAAAGAAAATTCCTCTACAATTTGTCTCGCGCCAGTTACGAAAAGTCCTGGGGCCACGATTACCAGCAGCCCTCGTTTGGCGATAAATTTCTGGCGTTTCTGTGGCGGCTGGTTCCGAAGATTGGTCCGCTGAAGGTGTTGCAGTTCCGCACGCCGACGCCGGCGACGGAGAAGATGTTTGAAGCTAGCTTTAACGCGACGCTGGATCGTTACAAGGGCTTGCTCGCGGACCAAGGTGACGGGCATCTCGAGTTGGTGAACGACAATTTCGACACCGGCGAGACTTCCGGGCCCGGCAAATACAAATTGAATGATGAGACGCACGCGAAATTGCTCGCCGAGCTGGCGAAGCAGGATTTCGCCACTGCGCCTGCGGACGTGCGCGCCGAATTGCTGGATTTTTACAGCTATACGGATGCGCCGTATGCGACGAAAGCCAAGCCCAAGGAATGGGCGCAGGTGCAGGCCGAATTGCAACAGTTGAAGAATGCGCCGCCGCCGGTCTTGCCGACCTCGGTCGCGGGTCGGGCAGCCGATCCTAAGGCTGGCGGCGTCGCGGCGACCGCCGCCGCTCCGAACAATCCGTAAAAACCTGTTTTCTTCCATCGAAAAATTGGCGAGGTCTCGCGCCCGGTGCGTGAAACAATGTAAGATTCGCGCAACGCTTTTGCGCCGCGAAGCAGTCGCGCGCTACGAATGAGCTCACGAACAGCCAAGTTGCAGCCGATCAAGAAAGTGCTCGCCGCGAATCGCAGCGAAATTGCCATTCGTATTTTTCGCGCGGCGAACGAGCTTGGGCTGCGCACCGTGGCGATTTATTCGCAGGAAGACCGGCTGGCCTTGCATCGGTTTAAGGCGGATGAGGCCTACCAAATCGGCGTCGGGAAAGGGCCGGTCGAGGCGTATCTGGATATTCCCGGGATTGTGGCGCTGGCAAAAGAGAAGGGCGTCGATGCGATCCATCCCGGGTACGGATTCTTGGCGGAGAATGCGGAGTTTGCCCGGGCTTGCGCGAAGGCAGGGATTATTTTTATTGGGCCTACGCCGGACTTACTGGAATTGCTTGGAGATAAGACGGCGGCGCGGAAGCTAGCAACGGCTGCTGGGGTGCGCGTGCTGCCGGGGACGGAAGATGCGGTCGGCTCTACGTCGGAAGCGCAGAAGATTGCAAAGAAGATTGGCTATCCCGTGATCGTCAAGGCCGCGATGGGCGGCGGCGGACGGGGCATGCGTGTGGTGCACGACGCCACGCAGCTGGATGCGTTGCTCGAGGAGGCGCAGGGCGAGGCGCGCTCGGCGTTTGGGAACGCCAGCGTGTTTCTGGAGAAATATCTGCCGCGGGCGCGGCATATCGAGGTGCAGATTCTCGGCGATCATCATGGAAACTTGCTGCATTTGTATGAGCGTGATTGCTCGGTACAGCGGCGGCATCAGAAGGTTGTGGAAGTGGCGCCCGCCGCGAATTTGCCCGCGAGGATTCGCGATGAATTGTGCGATGCCGCGCTAAAGCTCGCGCGCAAGGCAAACTATCGCAATGCGGGAACCGTGGAATTTTTGTATGACGTTGACGCGAGCAAGTGGTATTTCATCGAGGTGAACCCGCGCATTCAGGTGGAGCACACGGTCACGGAAATGATTACCGGGATCGACCTGGTGCGTTCGCAGATTCTGGTGGCGCAAGGTTATGACTTGCACCAGGGACCGCTGAATCTGCCGCAGCAGGCGGACATTCCGCTGCATGGCGCCGCGCTGCAATGCCGCGTGACCACGGAAGATCCGGACCAAAATTTTGCGCCGGACTACGGGAAGCTTTCGACGTATCGCTCGCCTGCCGGTTTTGGCATTCGGCTGGATGGCGGCACGGCGTACGCCGGAGCGCAGCTAGCGGCGTACTACGATTCATTGCTCGTGAAAGTGACGGCCTGGGGTTCCAATCTTCCCGAAGCTTGCCAGCGCATGGATCGCGCGCTGCGCGAATTTCGCATTCGCGGCGTCAAGACGAACATTCCGTTCGTGGAAAATGTGGTGAACCATCCGCGGTTTCGCGCTGGCGAGATTACGACGTCTTTTCTCGAAGATTATCCGGAGCTTTTCAAGTTTCCAACGCGCGGCGATCGGGCTACGAAAGTGCTCTCGTATCTCGGTGACGTGATCTTGAACGGCAATCCGGAGGTGAAGGGCAAGACCGTGCCGGCGACGTTGGAGGCCGCGGTGTTGCCTGCGATATCGGGCATCGAGCCTGCGGCGGGAACGCGGCAACTGCTGCAGAAACTGGGGCCGAAGAAGTTCGCAGCGTGGGCGCGTAAAGAAAAACGTCTGCTGATTACCGACACCACATTTCGCGATGCGCATCAATCGTTGATGGCTACCCGGGTGCGGACGCATGATTTGCTGGCCACCGCTAACGCCGTGGCGCAGCGCGCGCCAAATCTTTTCAGTGTGGAAATGTGGGGCGGGGCGACGTTTGATACTGCGCTGCGCTTTTTGCACGAAGACCCTTGGCAACGTTTGCGGGCGCTGCGCAAACGCATACCCAATATCTGTTTCCAGATGTTGCTGCGCGGCGCGAATGCGGTCGGGTATGCATCCTATCCCGATAATGTGATCCATGCTTTCGTGCGCGAAGCTTTCGCGCAGGGCATCGATATTTTTCGGATTTTCGATTCGCTGAACTCCATCGACAATATGCGCGTGGCGATCGACGCGGCGCTCGAAAGCGGGGGCGTGTGCGAAGCGGCGATTTGTTACACCGGAGATATTCTCGATGCCAGCCGGCCCAAGTATTCGCTGAAATATTATGTCGCGCTGGCGAAGCAGCTCGAAAAGCTTGGCGCGCATTTTCTGTGCATCAAGGATATGGCTGGACTGTGCAAACCGTACGCGGCGTTTGCACTGGTGAAGCGGTTGCGCGAGGAGATCGGCCTGCCGGTGCATTTTCACACGCACGACACGAGCGGGTTGAATGCCGCCAGTATTCTGATGGCCAGCGACGCGGGGGTGGACATTGCCGATGCGGCAGTGGCGTCCATGAGCGGCGGCACCAGCCAGCCGAATCTGAACGCCATCGTCGAAGCGTTGCGCAACAGGCCGCGCGATACGGAACTCGATATCGAGCTTTTTAACGAGTGCTCGGACTATTGGGAGACCGTGCGGAGTTATTATCTGGCGTTCGATTCCGGGCCGAAGTCTGGTTCGGCGCGACTGTATCAGCATGAGATTCCCGGCGGACAATATACGAATTTACGCGAACAAGCTACGGCCATGGGGCTGGGGCATCGCTGGCGGGAAGCGGAGCGGACCTACGCCGAGGTGAACCAATTGTTCGGCGACATTGTAAAGGTTACGCCGAGCAGCAAAGTGGTTGGCGACATGACGCTGTTTCTAATGGCCAAGGAGATGCACCCGGCGGATATTTTGAAACTGGATGAGAAGCACGACATTGCGCTGCCGAACTCCGTGGTAGAAATGTTTTCGGGGGTTTTGGGCGTGCCGCCCGGCGGGTGGCCCACGAAATTGCAAAAAATTATTTTGCGCGGCGCGGCACCATTGCAAGGGCGGCCCAGTGCAAGCCTGCCAGCGGTAGATTTTACGGAAGAGCAGAAGGTATTGGAAAAAAAGACGGGCCACGCGATCACGCTGGACGACTTGTTGAGCTACTTGTTGTACCCCGAAGTTTTTCTAAAGTATGACAAGTTTCGCCACAGCTATGCCGACGTCAGCGTGTTGCCAACGCCGGCATTTTTTTACGGGTTGAAGTCCGGAGAAGAAATTACTGTGGAGATTGCGTCCGGCAAATCGCTGATTATAAAATTTCTTACCATTAGCGAGCCGCATCCGGACGGCACGCGCACGCTGTTTTTCGAGCTGAACGGCCAGCCGCGTGAAGTGAATGTGCGAGACCGCGCGTTGCGGGTAACCGAGCGCGCGCATCCGAAGGCGGACCCCGCGGACCAGGGGCAAGTGGCCGCGCCCACAGCGGGAGTGATCAGCGGCATCGCCGTGCAAGCCAATCAAGCGGTGGAGCGCGGCGCAAAACTTCTTACTCTTGAGGCGATGAAGATGCAATCGAACATTTACGCGCCAATTTCCGGGCGCGTGACGAAGCTCTTGGTCACGCCCGGGCAGCACGTGGAAGCCAAAGACTTACTGGTGGCCATCGCAACGTGACGCCGGGACAACTTCGCAAGCACGAACAGTTTCGTTCGCGTTTTCTGCGCAACCAGCGCGACATTATTATTTACCTGCCGCCGGACTACGACCGGCAGCCAGAGCGACGCTTCCCGGTGCTGTATCTCCACGACGGGCAAAATCTTTTCGATGGCGCGACGGCTTTTAATGGCCAGGACTGGCATGTGGGACAAACCGCGGATTACGCCATCTCGGCAGGGTTGATCGAGCCGCTCATCATCGTCGGCATCTACAACACCGGAAAAGCGCGTATCCGCGAATACACGCCGACGAAAGTGCCGCGGCTCGGCGGCGGCCGCGCGGACCGCTACGCTAAATTTTTGATCGAAGAGTTGAAACCGTTCGTCGACCGCGACTACCGAACGCAGTCCGAAGCGTGGCGCACGGGCATTGGCGGGTCTTCACTCGGCGGATTGGTTTCGATTTACGTGGGGCTGAAGTTTTCGCACATCTTCGGGAAAATTGCTGCGCTCTCGCCGTCGGTATGGTGGAATCAGCGCGTGATAATCCGTTTTGCCTCGGCGGCGCCGGTCGAACCGCGTCCGCGCATCTGGCTGGATATCGGTACGCGCGAAGGCCCGCGGATTGTGGACGACGTCGAACGCTTCCGCGATGTACTGCTGTCGAAGGGTTGGCAATACGACCGCGACCTGCACTACGAGCGCGTCGAAGGCGCGGAGCACAATGAGGCGGCATGGGCGGCGCGCGTCGGCCCATTTTTGCAATTTTTGTACCCGGTGGGTTAGAGAGCAGTATACTGCGCACTCTCAGCCAAGGGGGCACAGGATGCCGGATAGTCGACCGCTGACCATTCTCTGCGTCAGCTCCTACGAAAAAGGCCAGGAATTTTTGCGCACCTGCAAAGCCATGGGCTGCAAGGTGCTGTTGCTCACGGTGGAAAAGCTGCGTCACGCGAACTGGCCGTTCGAGTGCATCGACGAAGTTTTCACCATGCCGGAAGACCTGCCGCTGCAGGCCATTCTTTATTCCGTGAGCTATCTCGCGCGGTTCCATCAGATCGACCGTATTGTGGCGCTTGATGAATTCGATATGGAAAATGTTTCCGCGCTGCGCGAGCACATGCGCATACCGGGCATGGGCTTGACCACGGTGCGCTATTTCCGCGACAAGCTGGCCATGCGCGCGCGCGCCAAAGAGGCGGGGATCGCGGTGCCCGAGTTTGTACACGTGCTCAATCATCGCGAGCTCAGTGATTTTATGGAACGCGTCCCTCCACCCTGGCTGATCAAGCCGCGCTCGCAAGCTTCCGGAATCGGAATGAAGAAGATTCACCATTCCTCGGAGCTGTGGCCGCTGCTGGATCAGCTTGGTGACCAGCAGTCGTTCTATCTGCTCGAACAGTTCGTGCCCGGCGCGGTATTCCATGTGGACAGCGTGGTTTCAGAAAAAAATGTTTTGCTTTCCGAGGCGCACGCTTATGGCACACCTCCACTGCATACTTCGCATCAGGGCGGCGTTTTCACCACGCGCACGCTGCCGCGCGAGACGTCCGAAACGAAAGCGCTGCTGGAGATCAACCGTCGAGTGCTGGAAGGGCTCGGATTTTTGCGTGGGGTTACGCACGCGGAATTTTTGAAAGCTCATGCCGACGGCAGGATCTATTTCATCGAAGTCGCCGCGCGCGTGGGCGGAGCGTACATCTCGGATATCGTCGAGGCCGCGTCGGGTATTAATTTGTGGCGCGAGTGGGCTAGGCTGGAGGTAGCGTCGGGAAAGGGCGACTACCAACTACCGGCGCTGCGCAGAGATTATGCGGGAATCATTCTTTCGCTGGCGCGTCAAGAAAATCCGGATACCTCCGCGTACAACGATCCGGAAATCATCTACCGCGTCAGCAAATATCATCACGCCGGCTTGCTTGTAAAATCCGGGAGCGCCGAACGCGTGCAGGAACTCCTCGCCGCGTACGGTCCCCGATTTGCCAGCGATTTCCTGGCAACGCAACCGGTGCCCGAAAAGCCCAGTTCATAGACGAAACGGCAGTCGGGCGAGGTGACGATAGAATCTTCTAATGCGATTGCCCCCCATCGACGAACTCGTGGCATACGCATTCTCCACAAATTGCGGTAACCCTCTTAACCAGAGTGACCGCTACTTCTCGGCGGGCTTCGGTACAGTTCTGGCACTGTCCCACGGTGCAGTTACTTTCCCGAAACAGGAGGCGCATACTGTGTTTGCTGTCGGCATTGCACAGGCATAGAGTTTGCTTTACCCCGGGCCGGAAACTTGCGTGGGGTTCTTGTTGTCCCTTGGAGGTCCGATGTGGGGTAATACGAAACGACCGGAAACGCAGTTTGGCGCGCAACCGGAGCCACCAAAAAATTTACCGACGATACAGCCGCCGAAGCCTGCTCCGGCGTCTTGGGAGGAAACGAACGCCATGAGTACAGATGCGATGCGTCCACTAGGAGGACCGACCAGCGGCGCCACGGCGCGGCTGGGCGCGAGCCTGCACGTGAAAGGCGAAATCTCCGGCAATGAAGACTTGCTGGTCGATGGCTCGGTCGAGGGACTGATCCAACTCGATGACCGCAAGCTCACCGTCGGAGCTACCGCCAAGCTTACCGCCGACATTATCGCCCGCGAGGTGGTGGTGTTTGGCACGGTGAAGGGTAACCTTCGCGCCAAGGACCGTATTGAGATCAAGAAGGATGGCTCGGTGAACGGTGATTTGACCACCGCGCGCATCATGATCGAAGACGGTGCTTATTTCAAAGGCTCGATCGAAATCGACAAGAGCGGCGAGAAGGAAAGTTCCAACGCCTTCGCGCGCAGCAACGCCACACCCGCTACGGCCACCAAAACGATCTAATTATTCTGGAGCGGCAATTTTTGTTCGGAACGAAAGGCGCGGACGCCCTCCGCGCTTTTTGCTTTTCTGCGGGGA
>JBEKVU010000026.1:0-17232 GCA_049513775.1 Candidatus Acidiferrum sp. | reverse complement strand
ATTTGCGGGATTCCTCTAAGTGCCGAAGAAAGAGCCGTACCGCGTCCGGCGAGACGTCCATCACAGAAATCTCGTCGATTTCCTTCCTCGCGTGTCGAGCTACGAACGGTAGCAGCAGACCCAGTGTATCCCGATAGCTGCGCTGGGTGTTTCGTGCCAGGTTAAGTTCGCTTACCAAATATTCAAGCAGAAAGCGCCGGACCCAGGGTCCAAGGAGGTTTGCCTTACTCATTGCCGCCCCCTGTCCGTTGCGTAACGCTCGAACCGCAGGCTCGCTTGGTGCAGGAGCTCCGGTGTCATGCCTTTCGCAGGGGATGCAATCGCAGGTGGGAGCTTTCCCGAATCCCGCCCGCGGTGATTCGCCAGCAAATGGGACACGCTTCATCCGACATGACTGCGCTGTATACGGGCGAAATTCCACTTGACGAAGTGCAAAAACACCTTCAATTGGAGCCAAATGGAGCAGCCAAAGCGGCGTGAAGCATCTGTAAGTCGTTGATTCAGTTGGAGCGGGCGGCGGGAATCGAACCCGCGTCCGAAGCTTGGGAAGCTTCTATACTGCCATTGTACGACGCCCGCTCGTGTGGCGTATTCTCAGCAACTATACACAAGTGGCGGGGCGTGCGTAAAGACGGCGCTGCGATGAATGCGATGAATGGAATGGGCACATTTGGGCTTTGGCCCCGTTGCTGATTGCGCAGCGTGCTTCGCGCGCACGGTTGACGCGGCCGCGTCGCTCCGATAGCGTCAAAGGGTGACGAGGCACCTCCCTGCTTCGCCCGTGCAGCGCGTTTTCCAAGGTGGGAGCACCCAGTGGCCAATCCGATTATTACCCTGACGACTGATTACGGCACGAACGACCATCTCGCGGGTACGCTGAAAGGCGTCATTCTAAAAATTGTTCCGGACGCTACCGTTGTGGACATCACACACCAGGTGAATCCGTTCGATCTGCTGGATGGCGCGCTCGCCATCGGCTCTTCCTATTCCTACTTTCCGGCGCGCACCATTCACGTGGTGGTGGTAGATCCTGGCGTGGGTACCGAGCGCCGGCCATTACTGGTTAGCGCGGGCAATCAATATTTTGTGGCGCCGGATAATGGCGTGCTCTCCGTAATTTACGAACGCGAGACGGACGTCGTGGCGCGCCACGCCAACGTCGAACATTATTATTTGCAGCCACTCAGCAAGACCTTTCACGGCCGCGATATTTTTTCTCCGGTGGCCGCGTGGCTCGCCAAGGGCGCGCAGATCGGCAGCATGGGCGACGAAATTCAGGATTTTAAGCGTTTTGCAATGCCGAAACCGAAGGCTTCGAACGGTCACGTCAAAGGCGTGGTGATGCGCGTGGATTCGTTCGGCAACCTGCTGACCAATTTTCGCGCCACGGATTTGCCGGAAGCGGCGCTTTCAAGCGGCAGCATCAAGCTCCAGGTCGGAACGCACGCCATCACGAAAATGGTGGACACTTTCGCGCGCGGCGGTAAAGCCGAGCCCGTGGCCTTCGTGGGCTCGAGTGGATATATCGAGATCGCGGTCAACAAGGGAAATGCGGCGCACACCTTGGCTATCGGACGGGGCGCAGCCGTTTTGTTAACGCCTTAATTCGCCGGAACAGTTTAGGGTGTGATTGAAAAACCTGCCTAAGAAGATCAGTCTTCCTTCACAGCAACTTGCAATGGCGGGCATTTGATAGCCGGTGTTTATCGGCTGGACTCGAGCGCGGCCATTTGCGAGCGCGTGCGCGGATCGAGCCAGTCGCGCCAGGCGTCGCCGAGCAGATTGAACGCCAGCACCGCGGTCATCACCGCCAGCGCGGGGAAAACCACCATGTGCGGCGCGTCAAAAAGATGATTGCGTGCATCGTTCAGCATCGCGCCCCAACTCGGCAGAGGCGCCAATACGCCCAAGCCCAGAAAACTCAGCGTGGACTCGGACAAAATCGCGCCAGCCATACCGATGGTCGCTTGAATTAAAATTGGCTGCAAAATATTGGGCAACAGATGCCGCCGCAAAATGCGCGCGTGCGATGCGCCGAGAGAACGCGCCGCGAGAATAAATTCCAGTTCTTTCACTTTCAACACTTGCGCCCGCGCCAAACGCGCATATCCCGCCCATCCGGTAATGACCAGCGCAAAAATCACTTTTTCAATTCCCGGACCGAGGAACGCCGCAAAGGCAATGGCCAATAAAATCCCCGGGAACGAAAGAAACGCATTGATCAGCAGCAGATTTACGCAGCGGTCGAACCATCCTCCCGCATAGCCCGCGAGCATACCAATCAGCAGGCCAATCGAACCGCAGCCGCACACGACACTAATAGCAACAACTAATGAGACGCGCGCGCCGTAAAGTACGCGAGAGAGAATGTCGCGGCCGAGTTCATCGGTGCCCATCCAGTGCCCGTGGGAAGGCGCGGCGAGCCGTGAAGGTAGATCCTGCGCGGCGGGATCGGCCGGTGCAAGCCAAGGCGCAAAGAGCGCGGCGAGCAGCAACATCACGGCGACCGCGAACCCCACGCGGGCAAGAACGCTTTGCCCAAGAAATTGCCGCAACGAAGCAAGACGCGAATCGGCACGCGTTTCGGCCAACTTTTTGCTTTCGAGCGGCAGAGCCGGAAGGGCGCTCATGCCAGCCGCACGCGCGGATCAACGAAAGAATACAGCAGATCCGTGAGCAGATTGACCAGCACATAAGAAACGGAAATCACCAGGATGCAGCCCTGCAGCAGCGGATAATCGCGCGAAGAAATGGCTTGTACGGTAAGCCGGCCAATCCCCGGCCAGGAAAATATCGTCTCGGTGACAATCGTTCCGGCGAGTAGCGTCCCAAACTGCAAGCCAAGAATCGTGATCACGGGAATCAGCGCGTTGCGAAAGGCGTGACGAAGCAGCACTGCGGCCGTGCCAAGTCCCTTTGCGCGCGCGGTACGAACGTAGTCGCTTGAAAGCTCTTCCAGCATCGCGCCGCGCACCATACGCGTAAGAATCGCCGCCAACGCCGCGCCCAGCGTCGCCGCCGGAAGAATGTAGCTGAGCACCCCGGCGCGCCCGGACACCGGAAGAATACCGATCTCGATGGAAAACAGCAGAATCAGCAGCGGCCCAAGCGCAAAGTTAGGAATAGCCAAGCCAAACAACGTGAAAAGTCCAACCGCTCGGTCCGCGGCTTGCCCGCGGCGATGAGCGGCGAGAATCCCCGCGGGAATGGCGATGGCTGCACAAACCAGCAACGCAAGAAAAGCCAGCTGCAGCGTAGCAGGATAGCGATCGAAAATGATGCGCCGCACAGGCGCTTGATATTTCAGAGATTGCCCAAGATCCCCATGGGCCAATTGCTTCAAATAATGGCCGTACTGTTTCAGCAGCGGTTGATCGAGATCGAGCGAGTGACGAAGCTGCGCGAGTTCACCGGGAGCCGCGCCCTCTCCGAGCATTTGCTCGACGGGGTCACCCGGCACAATATGAATCATCAGGAAAACCAGCGTGAGCACCAACCAAAGCGCGGGGAGCGTGAGCAGGAAACGTTGCGTGAAATGTCGCGCGATTTGGAACAATTGCCTCAGGAGCGAACTCCCTTGTGCGCCGGATCGTTCTCGAAGCCCGTTTTCTTTTCAGAAGCACGGTCGTCGGAATGGCCGTTTTCATTCGCCGGCGTAGCTCGTTTCGTACCGGTGGGAGCAACTCTGCTGGAAGAATTTTTTGCGGTCGCCGCCACTTCATTCGCCGCCACTTCCCCACCCTTGCCGTCAGCCTCTCTCGGTCCCTCACCGAGCGTCCGATGGAGCTGAATTTTCACCCGCGCGACGCGTTTGCCATCCATCTCCACCACCGTGAATCGCGAATTGCCGAAATCAAAACTTTCGCCGCCTTTGGGAATAAAGCCGAGTTGATCCAGAACGAATCCGCCCACGGTCGCATACGCCGGGTCTTCCGGAATGGTGATGTTGTACTGCCGCTCCAGATCGCGCACGTTCAAAGCCGCGTCAAAAACCACGGCCCCATCCGCCAGCGTCAGCGGCCGCTCCACAACATCGAACTCATCGTGAATTTCACCCACCATCTGCTCGAGAATATCTTCGAGCGTGACGAGTCCGAGGATACTGCCAAACTCATCGACCACCACCGCCAGCCCCACGTGATGCGAGCGCAATTCCAAAAGCAATTCGCTGGCCGGCTTGGTCTCCGGAACGATCAGCACTTCGCGTAGCACGCGTCGCAAGTCAAAAGGCGGCGGACTTTGTCGCTCTTCCAGACTGCGTTCCCGGTCGAGTAGCGTCCACAACATATCCTTAATATGCACGAACCCGAGAATGTGATCCTGCGTGCCGCGATACACCGGAATGCGCGAACGCTGCGTAGTGGCAAACGCGCGCATCACTTCATCGAGCGAAGCCTCTACCGAAAGCGTGTGCATATCCGGCCGCGGGATCATGATCTCGCGCACTTCAATCTGTCCAATCTCAATCGCGCTGAGAATAAATTTTTCTTCGCCGACGGCCAGCAGCCCGCGTTCGCGCGCCTGTTGAATCTGGATTTGCAATTCCTCGGTGGTGTGCGGATCGCCATGCCCTTGCTTCGCGGATATTCCCAGCGCCCGCACAAGAACGCTGGAGATATTGTCGAGCAACGCAATCGCCCAACGAAACGTACTGAGGAACCAGCGAAAGGGGCGCGCAATCATCAGCGCCACGCGTTCGGCACGGGCCAAACTCACCGTTTTCGGCACCAGCTCGCCAACCACCACGTGCAGCACGCTGAGCAGCAAAAACGCGCAAGTCAGCGCCGCGGCGTGTGCGATCAGCACGGAATACTTGCCCGCACTTCCCGACCACAAACTCTGAAAGCCTTTCGCCAGCGTAGACTCGCCCAGCGCTCCGAGCGCCAGGCTGGTAAGCGTTATTCCAAGCTGCACGCCAGAAACGACACGCTGCAAATCACCCAGCAGAGCTTCCACGATCCTCGCGCGCGCGTCGCCATTGGCCACCAACTGCCGCACCCGCGAAAGCCGCACAGCAACCAGCGAGAACTCCGTGGCGGCAAAAAAACCGTTCAGCGCGACCAGCGCAAACACGCCGATGAGGCGAACAACGAACATCGATGGCTTTCCCTCAATTGCAGCTACCGAAACACACGAAAACCCGGTTTAGACCCCAAAACCTATCTTCGACCCTAAAGTATAGCAGGCGGACGCGACCACCCAGAGGCGTCGAGCGCTAGTGTTCTACATGCTGTATTGGGACTTGCAACAGGCTCGTCAAGGACGCTTATTCCAGTGAGAATAAAAGTGGAAATGAACGCCCCGTGAACATCGCAAAAAAACACTGCACAATCAGGCAAACGCAGGTTTGCGCAAAGAAGCGCGCAATGTGAGAATACAAGAATGCAAAAAACACCTCTTAAAACATCGATAATTTTAGCGGCCAGCATGATTTTTGCTGGCTACACTACGGCACAAACTCCCGCAGCCGGTACTCCGCCGGCCGCCGCGCCTTCGGCGAAAGCGCAAACGGGCTCAGGCACCACCGCGCCAAAGACCGGCACCGCCGCCAAGTCCGGCACCGCCGCCCGCCCCCCTTTCACACTGAAAACCGACAAAGACAAACAGAGCTATGCCATCGGATTGAACATCGGCAAGAGCATGAAGCACGACGGCGTGGACGTTGATACCGCCGTGCTCGCGCGCGGAGTCAAGGACGCGCTCGCCGGCGGCAAAGTGTTGATGAGCGACGACGAAATCAAGGCCACGCTGACCGCACTCGGCGCCTCGCTGAAAAAGGCCTCAGAGGAAAAGGCCGCCGCGCTGGGAACCAAGAACAAGACCGAGGGCGACACATTCCTGACGGCCAACAAGTCGAAAGATGGCGTAGTGGCGCTGCCGAGCGGCTTGCAATACAAGATCCTCAAAGAAGGCACTGGACCAAAACCAACCGCGTCAGACTCCGTGGTGTGCAACTATAGAGGTACGCTCCTTAACGGCACGGAATTCGACAGCTCCTACAAGCGCGGCCAGCCGGCAACATTCCCCGTAGGACAAGTGATCAAGGGCTGGACCGAAGCGCTGCAGCTGATGCCCGTCGGCTCCAAATGGCAACTGTTCGTTCCTTCGGACCTCGCCTACGGACCGCGCAGCCCCGGCGGAGAAATTGGA
This sequence comes from Candidatus Acidiferrum sp., assembly GCA_049513775.1. Classification (GTDB taxonomy): domain Bacteria; phylum Acidobacteriota; class Terriglobia; order Acidiferrales; family UBA7541; genus Acidiferrum. Next base: position 11,082 of record JBEKVU010000026.1, on the reverse strand, counting down.
CCAAACTCCACGCTGGTTTTCGAAGTCGAGTTGCTCTCCATCCAGCCAAAGCCCGAGCCCAAGGCCGCTCCAGCGGGAGCCGCCGCGGCACCCGACAAAGCACCGGCGACAACCGCAACACCGCCAAGCAAACCCTAAGCGTCAAATAGTTAGTGCTCCGTTTCGAACATTTGCCGCTGGCGCTCGGAACCTTCCTCCGAGCGCCGGTTTGTTTTTTGAACGCGCAAGCACGCCAGCAAGAAAAAACTCGGCGCGCAACGCTGGCTAACGATTTGGACATTCGCCAGCGCCGACCGCGCGCCGTCGGTTGCGCGCCTTCCGGACGTACTCTACACTCAAATTTTGCGCTATTGATCGCAGACGAACTAGAAGAGGAGTGCTTTTGCGAACGATCCTTCGCGTATTCGGCTGGCTGCTGAGCATCTTAGTATTGTGCGTATGCGCCGCCGCCTGGTGGTTCGTCTACCGCCCGCTGCCGCAAATCGATGGCACGGCGAAAGTCGCAGGCCTGCAGAAGGAAGTCACCGTTGACCGCGATGGCTGGGGCGTTCCGCACATCCACGCCAGTTCCGTCGAAGACATGCTCGAAGCCGAAGGCTACGTGATGGCGCAAGACCGCTTGTGGCAAATGGATCTCTTGCGGCGGGCTTCGCGCGGTGAGCTTTCGGAAATTCTCGGCAAGGCCACTCTCCCTGTCGATAAAAAATTTCGCATGCTGGGCTTCACGCGCGCCGCCGAACGCGATGCCGCGCAAATGGAACCCGAAACACGCACCATGATGGAAGCCTACGCGCGCGGCGTTAATCGTTTCATCGAGCAACACCAGAATCGCTTGCCACTCGAGTTTTCGCTCCTGCGCTACAAGCCGCGCCCCTGGCAGGTCTCCGACACTCTGGCCATCTCCGGCTACATGTATTTGACGCTGACCGATACCTGGGAAGAGGAACTAGCGCGCGCCAAGGTCACTGAACGCGTCGGCGCGGAGCGCGCGAAAGAATTGTTCGCCGAAAACGCCGCCATGGACCACTTCGTAATCGGCGATCCCAAAGTACCCAACGACGGAGCCGCCGGCGCACACAAGAAAAACGATGACGACGGCGACGACGATGATGATGATGACGACATGAAGCCGGACACCGTGCTGAAGGCGGGCTTTCACCAGCCTGTCGATCAGCCCAGTCCGCTCGTCGACCTAAACTCCGCACTCTCTGCTCCCGCGTCGCCCGATGCAAACGCAGCCACCGCGCAACTCTTGCCATCGGTGCAGGATTTTCTTCGCACCGCAAACAGCGAAATCCGTCGCGGACTCGGCAGCAACAATTGGGTAGTCAGCGGCGCCCACACCGCCTCCGGCAAACCCCTCCTCGCCAACGACACGCATCTCGAACTTTCCGTCCCGCCCATCTGGTACGAATTGCATTTGACCGCGCCGGGTTGGAACGTCAAAGGCCTCACGCTTCCCGGCGCCCCGCTGGTGGTCATCGGTCACAACGACAAAATCGCCTGGGGCTTCACCAACAACGGCGCCGACGTAGAAGATCTGTACATCGAAACCTTCAACCCGGCAGCCCCCGACGAATATCGCGTCAAAGGCGCATGGGTAAACGCGCAGACCATCGACGAAGTCATCAAAGTAAAGGGGCAGCCGGACGTTGATTTTCCCGTAGTGCTCACCCGCCATGGACCCGTCGTGCACAAAGACGGGGACAAATCCTACGCCCTGCGCTGGACCGCCACCGAAGCCGGCGGCCTCGCCAACAGTTACAACTTCCTCGGCAAAGCCAAAAACTGGGAAGAATTTCGCAATATCATGAAAAAAGTCTGGGGCCCCGGACAAAATGCCGTCTACGCCGACATCAACGGAAACATCGGCTACATCATGGCCGCGCGCGTCCCCATCCGCAAAAAAGGCCATGGCGAAGTCCCCGTGCCCGGCGATACCGACGATTACGAGTGGACCGGCTACGTTCCCTTCGAGCAGTTGCCGCAAGCCTTTAATCCCGATAGCGGATTGATCGTCACTGCCAACGCCCGCGTGGTAGGCCCAAAATACAAACCCTATCTGACGGATCGCTGGGAAGAACCCTATCGCACCGCCCGCATTTACGACTTGCTCCACGACAAACATGACTTACGCGTGGAAGACATGCTGAAGGTCGAGACTGACACCTACAGCTATCCGCATGTTTTTATCGGCGAGCAACTGCTCGAAGCCGCAAAAACCGTCCAGCCAAAAGATGCGCGCGCAAAAAAATTGATCGAAGGCCTGAAAGATTGGAACGGCATCGCTGACTCCAACTCTCCGGAAGTGCCTTTCCTCGATGAAACCCGCCGCGCCGCGCTACGCCTGATTCTGCAGCCCTACCTTGGAAGCGAAACCAGTCTCTATCAATGGCGAAGGACCGCGTTTCTACAGCGCACCCTAACCGACCGTCCCTCGAATTGGCTCCCTTCGCAATTCAAAACCTACGACGAACTGCTCGCCGCCGCAGCCGACGAGAGCGTCGCGAAAATGGCCGAGCTAAGCCACAGCGAGCGCGTCGAAGATTGGGCCTGGAAGAACTTTGACGCGCTCGACATGTTCCATCCCATCGGCCGCGAAGGATTGCTGAAGCGCCTGCTCAGCATCACCGGCAAGCCGCAGTCGGGCACCAGTTACAGCGTTCGCGCGGCCACGAAAAATCACGGACCGGCGATGCGCTTCATTGCGGACCTCTCCGATTGGGATCATTCCCTGCTCCTGATCCCCGGCGGCGAATCGGGCCAGCCCGGCAGTTCGCACTATTCCGATCAATTTTCGTATTGGTACGAAGGCAAAGTGATCCTCGCCCCGTTTACCGACAAAGCTGAACTAGCAGCGCGCCGCCATCTGTTGACGCTTCAGCCGTGATCGCGAGTTATCGTCGTGGCCAAGCGAAAAGGCACAACGCGAACGAGTGCCAAGCGCAAGCCGGTAACCGCAATGTTGGCGGGCGGCGATCGCCGCTCACTCGGTCAAGCCAATTCCGTGGCGGCAGCAGTTCTTCGCAACCCAAAATTATTCGCAGAACTGCTGGCCCGTCTGTGGAACGACGATTCGCTAATCCGCATGCGCGCAGCCGACGCGGTGGAAAAAATCTCGCGCCACAAACCGGAGCTACTGCATCCGCATAAAGCAGAAATTCTAGGGCTAGCCGACGAAACCCAACAAATCGAAGTCCAGTGGCACATGGCGCAAATGCTTCCGCGCCTGAAATTAAACGGCCCAGAACGCCGCCGCACCATCGTGCGGCTAAGCGACTATCTGGAGAGCCGCAGCTCCATAGTAAAAACCCACGCGCTCCAAGCACTGTACGAATTAGCCCGTGAGCATCAAGAACTGCAACCAGAAGTCAAAGAACTGCTAGAAGAAGCCATCCGCCACGGCACAGCGGCTATGAAAGCCCGTGCCCGAAAGTTGCTAGCTCGCGACCGTCGATTGTAGGAGCGCAGCATGCTGCGCCCCAGCTTGCCCGGGCGTATCCGCTTGGCAGCGCTTTTGTAGCGCCGCCCATTCCGGGCCTCATGGGTGTCGGCCCGCGCCATCTTTTCTGTGGCAGCGCAACTCGCGCATGCGCACCGCCGATCGCTACGCATCACCCCATTTCAACTTATTCCGCAAAATCTCAAAATACGATTTTCGTAACGGCTGGATCAGCCGCAATATCCCTTTCGCCCGCACAATGCGCACTACGTCCGTCGCTTGCAACACAATTCCCTTCTGTCCATCCAGCGTCAAAAACACCGACTCGGTATTTGCTAATAATTTCATCTCAATCGACGACGAATCTCGCACCACCACCGGCCGGTCCGTCAACGTGTGCGGACAAATCGGCGTAATCACAAACGCCTCAACCGTCGGATGCACGATCGGCCCGCCCGCCGACAGCGAGTACGCCGTCGAGCCCGTCGGCGTCGCCACAATCAATCCGTCCGCGCGATAGCGGCAAACAAAATCCTGATCGATGCGCAATTCCACGTCGATCATGCGCGCCAGCGTTCCTTTATTAATTACTGCCTCGTTCAGAACGCGTTGTGTCTCGATCAGCTTTCCGTCGCGTTCCAAATCCACTTGCAACATCACGCGTTCGCTCACCGAATACCGCCCTGCGAGCGTATCTTCGAGCGCCGGATAAAGCTCTTCCACCGTGAAGCTGGTCAAAAACCCCAAGCTGCCCATGTTGATCGGCAAGATCGGAATCCCGTGCAGCGCCGCCACGCGCGCCGCCGCCAGTAGCGTCCCATCGCCACCCAGCACCAACAGTAGCTGCGAGGCTGCCGCCACGGCCTCGCGCGTCCTGCCCTCAGCCTCTACGTCCTGCAACGAAGCCGCGGTCTCCTCGTCGTAAAACGTCGCAATTCCGCGCTTTTCCAGCCACTCCAGTAGCGGCGGCACCATCGCGGCCAGATTCGATTTCCGTGGCCGTGCGATGATTCCTATCTTGTCAAAATGTGCCATGTATCAGCGATTCTACTCCTGCGCCTTTTTGCGCGCGTGCAGAAAATACTCCTGATTACCTTCCGCTCCCGCAAGCTTACTCGGTCGCACCGCTAGCCATCGCAACCCCGCCGCCTCGCCGGCCTCGCGCACTTGCGCAATCGCGCGTTCGTGTAGCGCGCGATCCGTAACGATTCCGCCCTCGCCAATCTCCTCACGCCGTAATTCAAATTGCGGCTTTACCAGGATCAAGGCATCGGCCCCGGCACGCGCGCAGGCCATCGCGGGTGCCAGCACTTTCGTCACCGAAATAAACGACACATCCATCACCACCAAACCCACCGCCTCCGCCACATCCGCGGCCATCAGCTCGCGCGCGTTGCGCTCCACGCGAATCACACGGCCATCCCGCTGTAATTCCCAAGCAAGCTGCTCGACGTTCACGTCCACGGCATAAACCCGCGCCGCCCCGCGCTGCAACAGACAATCCGTAAATCCGCCGGTCGAGCTTCCCACGTCCAGGCAAACGCGCCCGCTCACGGCAACGCCAAAATCATCCAGCGCCCCTTCCAGCTTAATTCCACCGCGGCTGGCAAATTTCTGCGCCCGGCTATTCAATTCAATCCGCGCGTCCCTTGCCACCGTCACACCGGCCGCCGCAGCCCGTTGCCCATCCACCTGCACCTCACCGGCAAGAATCATCGCCAGCGCTTTTTGTGTGGACTCCGCCAGCCCACGCTCGACCATCAAAACATCCAGCCGTCCGCGCAAAGCCTTGGTTTTCATTTTCAAAGGAGTCCGTTTGCATCGGGCGAAATCGGCGAAACAATCACGCCCGCCGCAACACCAGAAATTCCGCAATCTCGCGCAATCGACCGGCGCGCTCCGCATACGGCTCGAGCGCCGCGATCGCCTTGTTCGCCAACTCATTCGCGATCTCGTGCGAACGCGGCAATCCATAAAGCGCAGGATAGGTCGCCTTCTGCTGCGCAACATCCTTCCCCGCAGTCTTCCCCAGCGCCGCCGAAGACTCTTCCACATCCAAAATATCGTCTGTCACCTGAAACGCCCAGCCAATCGTCTCGCCAAACTTGCGCAACCGCGTCACATCTTTCGCCGGCGCCCCAGCGCAAAGCGCTCCCGCCGTCACCGACGCGCGAATCAGCGCCGCCGTTTTCGAGCGATGAATGTACTCCAGCATTTTCGCGCCAATGCGTTTTCCCTCGGCCTCAATGTCCGCCATCTGCCCGCCAACCATGCCATTCACGGTTCCCGCCGCAGCGGCCACCTCGGTCAACATCGCCACGCGCCGCTCCGCATCCACAGGCGTCGCGCCTACCAATTCAAACGCCAGGGTAAGCAGCGCGTCCCCCGCAAGAATTGCCGCGGCCTCGCCAAACTGCTTGTGACAGGTGGGTTTGCCACGTCGCAAATCATCATTGTCCAGCGCCGGCAAATCATCGTGAATCAGCGAATAGGTATGAATACACTCGATGCCCGACGCCGGATACAACGCCGCGCTGACATCCTCGTCGAAGATCCGCGCCGCTTCCAAACACAAGATCGGCCGAATCCGTTTCCCTCCCGCAAAGACGCTGTAGCGCATGGCCGCGTGAATGGACGTCGGCGGCGTCTCTTGTGCGGGCAGAAGCTTTTCCAGCGCGGCGTCCACCGCGATGCGATCCTCTTCAAAAAATTCGGGAAGTTTCATCAGGGTAGGACACAACCATTGGCGATCGCACAAACCGCATCATCGAAACAGCCAATTATTTTCTCGGCGCGGGAACGCGCAGCGCGCCTGGTTTTCGTGGCATGGACTTGAGTCTGTGCGCCTTGCCTGTTGCCCACGCTGCCCTGCTGCCAAGGGAAATTACACCGCGGACCGATCTTCTGCCACGCGCAATTACCGCTCACGATTCGGTCTCCGGCTCAGGATCAAACGGCTGCGCCACCACCTTGCCGTCCGCCTTCTTCAGCAAAATCTCCACACGCCCTTCCGCCTCTTCGAGCTGTTTCTGGCACTCGCGCGAGAGCTCCACACCCTCTTCAAACAATTTCATCGCGTCATCCAGCGAAAGCTGCGGACTCTCCAGCTTGCGCACCACTTCCTCGAGCCGCGCCAGCGACCGCTCAAAATCCGGCTTCTTCGCCGGTTCCACTTTCTTAACCATCGGAGGCGTATTCACTCGTTACAGCTCTTTTCTCGCAAGCGTTCCAGCGCCGCGTTCCATTCGGTTCTGCGCTCGTCCCGTTCTGCATTCTAAGCCACGCAGGTTACTGGCACAATCAGCGACTGCGAATCAGCAGCGACCAACCGTTCACGTTCTTTGTAGGGGCGCAGCTTGCTGCGCCCCTGTCTGCCTGGGCGTCATCCGCAGCGAGAGACCGCCTTGGTCTACCCGCGAATATCATGACGGAGCAAATCCTCGCGGGTTTCGCGGCGACGAATAAGCCTCGTACATTTACCCTCCACCAAAACCTCGGCGGGACGACACCGCGCGTTGTAGTTAGAAGTTTGCGACATCCCATAAGCCCCAACAGTCCAAATCGCCAAAACTTCGTCGGGCCGTACTTCCCCACCCAAAGGCCAATCGCGCAAAAAACGGTCTCCGGTCTCGCAAACTGGGCCGACGATGTCGACCGGATCGGTGAGCGCGTGATCGGAGCCGCTCAGGCGATACACGCGTGTGATGGCGTGCGTGGCGCCGTACAGCGCGGGACGCATCAAATCGTTCATCGCGGCGTCCACAACGACGAACTCTTTTTTGCGGTTCGTCTTGGTGTAGATCACCCGCGTCAGCAGAACTCCTGCCGCTGCGATGATGGAGCGGCCGGGTTCGAGAAGCACATGCAATCCAAGAGGCTTCGCCGCGCGCGCCACCATCGCCGCGTAATTCGCCCGCGTCGCCACCTTCTCATCGGTGTAACGCGTCGCGAGACCGCCGCCAATATCCAAGTACCGCAGGTCGATTCCCGCATCACGCAACTGTTTCACGTAACTCGCCAAGCGCCCGAACGCATCGCGAAACGGATCAAGGGCGACGATTTGCGAGCCAATGTGCGCACTGATGCCGCGCCAGCGAATGTGTTTGCTGTCTTGGTGCGCCAGGTAAAGCCGCTTGGCGTCCGCCCAATCAAGGCCGAATTTGTGATCGTGCCGGCCGGTGGAAATGTGTGGATGCCCGCCCGCGGCAACATCAGGATTCACACGAATCGCGGTCGCCGGTGCGGCGATGCCGCGACGGCCCGCGCGGCTGGATTCCTCCAACAAAACGTCCAGCTCGGCTTCGGACTCGATATTGAAAAGGAGAATGCCCCGGTCGCCGGCTTGACCGGAACCGCGACCGGAAAGTGCGCGGTGTTTTGCGGCGCGATATTGCAGCGCTTCGCGAATTTCCTCGCGCGTTTTGCCGACGCCGGAAAACACGATGCGTTTGCCGGGCACGCCGATTTCGCCGAGGCGGTAAAGTTCGCCGCCGGAGACAATATCAAAGCCGCTGCCAAGCTTTGCAAGACGCTCGAGAATCGCGAGATTGCCATTCGATTTAACGGCAAAACAGAGCGTGTGTGGAACGCTGCGCAATCCGCCATGCAACTCGCGATACGCGTCGGTGATGGCGGCGGCGCTGTATGAATACGTTGGGGTGCCGTAGGTTTCCGCAACGCCCGTCAGCGAAACACCTTCGCAAAATAATTCATCGCGTCCGTCGCCTCGATCGTGGTGTCCGTCGCGACGCTGAGCTTTCGACCCGCCGTCCGTCGCCTTGCGCAATTTCCAATGGAAATGCGGCGTGAAGGTCGAAGGATCGACGAAGGCCATCGGCGACCGCGCAGCAGAACGGCGCACGCTCAGCGGACCTTGGCGATGACCAGGGTGCGGTCGTCGGAGAGTGGCGCGCTGTTGGTGAAGAGATCCACTTCGCGCAGCAGGCCATCGGCCAGCTCGGCGGCCGTTAGTTCATGGCGTTGCTCGATGAAGGTGCGCAGGCGCTCGGTGCCAAAGAATTGGTTTTCGGAGTTGGACGCTTCGGCAAGGCCGTCCGAATGAAATACTAAAATATCGCCGGACGCCAGCGTAACGCCCCACTCGTCGTAGGTGGCCTCTTCAAAGATTCCCAGGGGAAAACCGTTGAGTTCGATTTTTCCGCAGCGGCCGTCTTTGTAGAGCAGCGGCTGCGACTGGCCAGCGTTGGCGACGCGCAGCTTCTGGCGGCCTTTTTGCCAAGTGGCGAAGCACGCGGTCATGAAGCGGCCCTCGATGCGCTGTTCGCCGACCACGTGATTCACTTCGCGCAGCAAATCAGCGGGCTGCAATTTTTGCGGGGCGAGGCTGCGCATGATGCCGATGGCTACGGCGCCATAGAGCGCGGCGGCGGTGCCTTTGCCACTGACGTCGCCGAGCGCGATGCCTAATTGCTGCGGGCCGTAACGCAGAAATTCGTAGAGGTCGCCGCAAACTTCGCGCGCGGAAAGATAACGGGCCGCCATATCGAGGCCGTAATCCTCGGTCGGGACGGGTCTGAGCAGCGCGCCTTGAATGCGTTTGGCGGCTTGCAGGTCGCGGTCAAGGCGAGCTTCGTCGCGGGCCACCTGTTCATAGAGGCGCGCGTTTTCGAGCGAGACAGCCAGATTCGCTGCGAGGATAGAAAGCGTCTGCACGTGGTCCGGCGTGAAGTAGTTCAATTGCGGGCTTTCGAGATCGAGCACGCCGATGACTTTGCCCTTGTGAATCATCGGGATGGCCAATTCGGAGCGCGTCTCAGGATTCACCATGAAGTAGCGGTCGTCGACAGTGACGTCTGGAACGTTGACCGCCTCGCGCGTGAGCGCGGCGGCGCCGACAATGCCATCGCTGGCGGCAACACGCAGTTTGCTTTGCACACGCTGGCCATGTTTTACGTCGATGCGATGGCGAAAGACTTTCTGTTCTTCGTCATACAACATGAGGCTAAGAATCTGATAGTCGATCACGCGTTTGATTTGCTCGGCGGCGCGACGCAGCAGTTCTTCCACATCCAGGATAGAGCTGGTTTCGCGACCCACTTCGTTGAGCAGCAGCAGGGTGTTGGCTTGCTGGCGAACGCGCTCGAAGAGGCGGGCGTTTTCGATGGCCGTCGAAAGACGGCTGGCGAGCAAGGTGAGGATGCGCTGCTGATCCAGCGTGAAATATCCTGGAATACGACTTTGCACATCCAGGACGCCGATCACTTTGCCCTGCAGCATGAGAGGAACGGAAAGTTCCGAGCGGACGCTTTCGATGGCGTTGATGTAGCGCGGATCGGTAGTGACGTCCGCCACGCTGACAGGATGCGCGGTGGCGGCGGCCGTGCCGGAAATGCCCTGGCCCATGGGAATACGCAGATTCTCCGCCAGGTTGGGCGGGTAACCGATGGAGAAGCGGTGTTTTAGATAGCTGCCGTCGCCCTCGTCCAGCAGGATGCCGAAAATCTCGTAGTCAATGTGGCGTTTGATGAGCGCGGCGGCGCGAGAGAGGACTTCATCGAGGTTGAGGGAGGCGTTTACTTCCTCGCCGATCTCAGAAAGGGTGGCAAGTACCTCCGCCGGAATATTGGGCGGCGTCTCGGCAAGGGTGGCTGGTGCGTGAGCTTCGGGCGTCATGCGTGGCTGACATTATAGCAGGCGGAGCGAATTTGAAATTGAGACGGATACTCCACCCCGGGGGGGTATCTGCGTGACTCATGGATACGATGGTTTGGGATGATTTCCATGTAGCATATAGATGGCATTGGAGTTGCGCGACGAGTTGGGGTTATTGGCACGTCCGTGCCCCCACCCCTGGTTGTTTTTCTCAAAGCGTGTGTAGTTGGAAGAAAAGATTGGGGTTGCGCGATATTTTGGTTTGAGACGAGTGTGCAAGTTATTGAAAAGACGGGAATCACACAGTTTGGTCGTTTTGAAGGGGCCGGGTGGTCGAGTCGCACGCACTATTACTGGTTAGTACTCAGTCGAACGCGAGGCGGCTGGAATCACGTTCGAAGGACGGGTACGGCATGGCGTGCGGCGGTGCAAATTGGCGCCGCCCAGAAAACCTGATTTGGACTATCTTGCGCGATGCGGCGGCCTGAGCGGATTGGAATCTGAAGATTCCGTACAGCGAAGACACAGGGATGCGCACTACAAGGAGGCAAAAGACAGAGTCTAAGACGCCTGCCTCCTCGAACAGGTCGGGCTAAACGGCAGGCCGCCGCTACGAGAGGCAAAGGCACGGGTCTAAAGACCCGCCGCTACAACGACGGGCAGAGTGAGCCAGAACTAGGAGCCGAAACGGGTGCGGGCTTCTTCTGCTATTTTTACGCCGTTGCTGGAGCCGATGCGGCTAGCGCCGGCGTCGACCATTTTGAGGAGATCGTCGAGGGTGCGGATGCCGCCGGAGGCTTTGACGCCGAGGTTGGGACCGACGATTTGGCGCATCAGGGCGACGTCGGCGACGGTGGCGCCGGTGGAACCGAATCCGGTGGAGGTTTTGACGAAGTCGGCGCCGGCGGCTACGGCTAGGCGGCAAGCGCGGTGTTTTTCTTCCGGAGTCAGCAAACACGTTTCGATGATGACTTTACAGATGGCGTCGGCGTCGTGGGCGGCATCGCAGACGGCGCGGATGTCTGAGG
>JBEKVU010000025.1:0-18443 GCA_049513775.1 Candidatus Acidiferrum sp. | reverse complement strand
GTTGGGATTCATGTACCATTCGCGCAAAAGCAGGATGAGCTGATCCTTGGCGAAGTCCGGATCGACGAGCGCCAGAGGAATGCAGTGAAACGCCAAATCCCACGCCGCATACCAGGGATATTCCCATTTGTCCGGCATGGAGATGATGTCGTCGTTGTAGAGGTGTGTCCAATTTTTGTTGCGGCCTTCCCATCGTTCCGCCGGCGGCGTGGGCTGCGAGGGATCGCCTTGCAGCCAGGTGAGCACGTCGTAGTGATAAAACTGTTTGGAGATGAGCATTCCCGAAAGGGATTGCCGCATTACGTTCTTCGCGTCGTCGGAGAGATGCTTGGGAATGCGCGAGGCGTAAAAATCGTCGGCCTCTTTTTGCCGCGCAGCAAAGACGCCGTCAAAGCCTTCGGTGAAATCGTCCGCGGCCGGCACGCCTTCCTGGCGGTCGGCGTGCCCGGGAGACGCGGTGGCGCCAACCTGGCCGGAACCTCCACCCAGTTCACCGAGCGGTTCGCGATCCGTCAAACGCAGCCTGATGGTTTGCGATTCGCCGGGAGCCAGCGCCAGCAAATAGTACGCGGCCATCTTCGTGCCGGAATGCTGCGGATTTACCGCGGCTTTATTTTCCGCAATCAAAAACTCGTTAAAGGCGTCCTTCACGTACGGCGAAGCGCTTTTCGCGTTAAACAGCCGCTCGAAATTGGTTTCATTTTCGGTGAAGAGCAGCTCCGGCTCTCCCTGGGCCACCAGCCAGCGTTTGCCGTACTGCCAGTGTTGCAGCTCGGAACACTTGCCGCCCGGAATGTCATTCGTCTTGCGAATGATCGGCCGGCGCGGGTCTTTGCCCCACGACCACGTGTTGCGGAACCACAGCGAGGGCAATAGGTGCAACGCCGCGGGCTCGGGCCCGCGATTGGCCACGGTGATTTTGATCAAGATGTCTTCGACGTCTGCTTTGGCGTACTCCGTAAACACATCAAAATAGCGATGCTCGGAGAAGACTCCGGTATCGACAAGTTCGTACTCGGGATCCTGCCGCGAACGCCGGTTGTTCTCGTCGATCAGCTGTTGGTAGGGATAGCCGGCCTGCGGGTATTTATAAAGCGTGCGCATGTAGCTGTGCGTCGGCGTTGAATCAAGGTAGAAGTAACACTCCTTGACGTCTTCGCCGTGATTGCCCTGGTTGCCGGTCAGCCCAAAGAGCCGCTCTTTGAGGATCGGATCTTTGCCATTCCACATGGCCAGACCGAGGCAAATGTATTGATGGCGATCGCTGAAGCCCGCAATGCCATCCTCTCCCCAGCGGAAAGCGCGCGAACGTGCATGGTCATGCGGAAAAAATTCCCAAGCGGTTCCTCCAGCGCTGTAATCCTCGCGCACCGTGCCCCATTGCCGTTCGGAGAGATACGGCCCCCAGCGCTTCCAGTGATTCTTCCGTGTGCGGGCTTCTTCGAGGCGGCGGTCTTCGATCGTTTGTAATCTAGGCATGTAAGCTGGACCTCAGATGAGCGGCGTTCAGTATGCTTTGTTCAGTAAGCTCGCACTATTCTCGCCAAGTACGGGACGCGGCGCAAAAAAACTCCTGGGAGGGTCACGGAAACCGCAACAACGGTTGAAACTGCAAAAACGCCGGAAACGGCAATAGCGACAGAAACGATTGCCCCTGATTCTCATCCAAGCCGGGTATAAAGGGAAGCGCGAGTTTCGCGCGGACCCGGCCTTCGCGGCGAGTGACTTTTCGGCCCGAAAGCGATGTATTTCGCGGCATTGCTATTCCGTCGTATCCTTGAGCTTTGTACCGCGCGTGGTACCCGGCCACGCTTGCTGGAACATCCAACACTAGGTTGGCACCCTGGTGGCAGCGCCCCGCAGCAGCGCGACCTCAGTAGGCGCATGGTAGCCGCGAAGTTGTCAGGCTTAGAGGAGTTTCCCTAAATGGTCGATGCTGGGCGTCACCGCAAAATGTTGCGGCAAATACACGTCGTTACGTTGGCCGGCGTGCTTGCATGCTCTTTCTTATGGTCCGCGCCGGTGCATGCCCAGGCCCCCGAGAGCGGCCCGGGCGACGTGCTGCACAAACTCAACGAATCCGTCGATTGGCTGATCAAAAAGGTTTCTCCCAGCGTGGTGCAAATATTGGTCACGGGCTATGGCCCGCTCGAAGAGGGCGACCGCAGCAGCACCAGCGTGATCATCGGGCGGCAGCGGGCCATCGGCTCCGGTTTCGTCATCGATCCAAGCGGTTATATCGTCACCAACGCCCACGTGGTCAACGGCGCACAGCGCGTCCGCGTGGTCCTTCCGCTGATGACCACGGAAAGCTCCGTGAGCGCGGCGCTTTCCACGCGCAGCAACATCGTGAACGCGCGCATCGTCGGCGTGGCCCGAGACATCGACATCGCCGTGCTCAAAATTGATGGCGTCAAACTTCCCGCCCTTCCCCTGGCCTCTTTCCGCAGACTTCGCCAAGGCGAAGTGGTTTTCGCATTTGGCAGTCCCGAAGGTTTGCGTAACACCGTCACCATGGGAGTGATCTCCGCGGTCGCGCGCCAGACGGATCTCGACTCGCCCATGGTGTACGTGCAAACCGACGCACCGATCAATCCCGGCAACTCCGGCGGCCCGCTGGTCAACGTCGACGGCGAAGTCGTAGGCGTCGACACTTTCATCCTTTCGCAGTCCGGCGGCAACGAAGGCCTGGGTTTCGCGATTCCGTCCAGCGTCGTTAACGTGGCCTATCATCAGCTGCGCACCTTTGGCCATTTGCACAAGACCGAAATCGGCATCGGCATTCAGACCATCACGCCTTCGCTCGCCACCGCTCTGAAGCTGCCGCGTGCTTACGGCGTGATCATCTCCGATGTGAAACCAGACACGCCAGCTGCCGCCGCAGGAATTCAGATCGGCGACACTCTTCTCTCCGTCGATGGCCACCCGGCCGAAAATTTACCCTTCGTGGGATTGCAGTTCCTCTCGCGCGACACCGGCGAGAAAATTCATATTGAGGTCTTGCGCGCGCAGCAGCAATTGGGTTTTGACGTAAAAGTGATGGAACCGCCGCACGACATGGATCAGATCGCCGCGCTCGCCGACCCAGAAAAAAGTCTGGTGCCGGCGCTCGGAATCTTGGGCGTAGAGATCAATGACAACGTTGCCGCCATGGCCCCGGAACTCCGCGACCCCTTCGGCATTCTGGTCGCCGCTCGCGCCGCTGGCGCCAGCGTGGAAGTCCCGTTAGCCACCGGCGACGTGATTCGTACGCTAAACGGCGAACCCATGACCACGCTCGACCGCCTGCGCAAGGCGCTGAAAAATCTGCCGCCAGGCGCGTCCGTAGCGCTGCAAATTCAGCGTGACGATCGCCTGATGTACGTGGCATTCACAGCCGAATCGCAATAGTTCATATCTTTATCGGATGTTTGTCAGAAAAACTCTGGACGGCCTCGCGTGAGCGCGGCCTGGACACACCACTCTCACAGCTCAGGCACCGTCACCACCGCCCCGCGCTTCACGTCGTACACAAAAAAGTCTTGCGGCGCACGGCCGCGGCTGGCCACGAGAGTTACGATCGTCGCGCGCGCGTCCTCAACCGACGCCACGGCCTTCACCCAGATCGGCTGGCCATCCGGCAAACGCTCGAACAAATCATACGCAAGCGACATTTCCTCACCTCCACGTACTCTTTCTTCGGGAGCCATGATTTTCACCAAGGCGCAACAGTCGCAACCTGCGGGCCAAACTCGGCTTGCAATTAAAACGCTCGAACTAAGTGACTTAGGTCCGCCCCTACATCGCTCGCACCCATGCGGGCAGGCCCCCTCCGTAGCATTTTCGCGGGTCCGGTAAATCCTGCGGGGACTAGTACCCCGTTCGACAGTTACTGATTTTCTTCGGCAGCGCTTGTTGACCTTCCCGAATCGGCACTGCCCTTTGCGCCATTCTTCAACCCTATAAATCCACGCTTAGCTGTATGGAGCATGCCCCCGCATCGTCCTACGCTGAAAACTGACAGTGGGCCCCGCTGCTCTCCCCTAACCACTCGACGCACATTTTTGTTTGTGCCGCTTTTCGCAACTTCCGCCTGCGGCGATGGTCGCGACTGTGATGGCGAAGCTCTCTATTTTTGCCGGCGTGAAGTTTGCAGAAAGTTTCGAGGCAGTCATGTTCACGAAAACAATTCGCGTTTTATTGGTTGATGATGAAACCCGCTTGCGGCAAATGGCCAAGCAGCTCCTGGCTAGCGAGGGCGAGATCGAAGTGGTGGGCGAAGCGTCGGATGGGCGCGAAGCCATCGACCTAAACTCCGAGCTCGCCCCAGACCTCATCGTCATGGACATCGCCATGCCGGAGCTCAATGGCCTGGAAGCCACGCGCATCATTCGCGGAACATCGCCGGATACGAAAATCATCGTCATGACCGCCATGGCCGCGGAGCCTTATCAGAAGGCCGCCATGCACATGGGCGCAACCGCTTTCTTACCGAAGGGCACGCTCGACAGTCAATTGATTCCTACCATCCACGACATTTTTCACTAGCCTTTGCCTGCCGTCACCATCCGGTGAATTTTTACTAGGCGTGCAGGATTCCACGGATGGGCTTGCCCCGGCGCTCAGCGCAAGCTCGAAGCCGTTGACGTTTCACAATTTTTCCAGGTAGCGCAGACAGTTGCATTTCAAAAGGAGACCATCATGTCCAAGAAGTCCGTACTCGGTATCTACAGCACGCGTACCAGCGTCGAAAACGCGGTGCTCGCTTTTAAGGATGCCGGCTTTTCCAACTCCGACATCTCCGTATTGCTCCCCGAAAATCTCGGCTCCAAAGAAATCGCCACGGATAAAACCACCAAAGCTCCCGAGGGCGCGACGGCCGGCGCAACGAGCGGCGCAGTGATTGGCGGCGCGCTGGGCTGGCTCGCCGGCATCGGCGCGCTGGCCATTCCCGGAATCGGTCCATTCATTGCCGCCGGTCCGATCATGGCCGCGCTCGCCGGTCTCGGCGTTGGGGGAGCAGTCGGCGGTTTCACTGGCGCGCTCGTCGGCCTGGGTATCCCGGAATACGAAGCCAAGCGTTACGAAGGACGCCTGCAAAAGGGCGGCATTCTCGTTTCCGTGCACTGCGAAACTTCCGATGAAATCTCACGCGCCAAAAAGCTCATGGAAGGTACCGGTGCCGAAGACGTTTCCTCGACCAGCGAATCTTCCGTCGACGTTAAGACCAACGAGCCTTCGAAGCGCGCTGCGGGTTCTTACTAAGCGCTGCAATCGCTCGGCGGTTTTTGCTCGCTGACAGGAAAACCATAAAGAAGAACGCTCCGGCGACGCTGCAAGGACAGCGTCGCCCGGATCGCATTTGTTAGCCCGCAATAGTGTACGGCTCGCACTTCTTGCCCATGCCGCTAACGCCACTTACTTCTCGCAACGCACTTCAAGGACGATTGCTCGCGCGCATCGCCCTCTCGCTCCGGCTCGTCGTTATCTTCATCGTCGTCGCTTTCTGTTTCGTCGCCAGTTCCGTCTGCCTCACGCTGTTGCTCTCCGTCTTCCTCGCTATCCTTGTTGATCCCGCAGTTTCCTATCTGTATCGCTGGCGCGTCCCGCGCTCCCTCGCCGCGGCATTCATCATCTTATTGTTCATGGCTGGTATGGGATTCGGCGTCGCCGCTTCCTACAACAAAGGGCTCGAGTTCGTCGACGAGCTCCCACAGTTCAACGCGCGTATCAGCGACGCCATCCGCCCGCTCAGCGACAAAATTCAGCGCGTGCAAGACACCGCCGGAAGCCTGACGCTCACCAACACCCCTCCGAAGCGCGTCGCTGAAGTCAAAATCCACCAAAGTGCGACCTGGCCTTCCTACATCGTGCGCGGCGTAGGCTCCGTCTGGGGCGCGGTGGTCATCGCCGGCGTCGTGCCCTTCTTGATGTTTTTCATGCTCATCCGCAAGGACCACATGAGCCTTCGTTTCGAAAGCTGGTTTGGTAAACGCATTGACGTGCCGTTCTTCGTCGGCCGCGTCGGCAAAATGGTTCGCGGCTTCGTGCTAGGGAACCTCATCATCGGCGCGATCATGTCCGCCATCACGGTCGGCGTGCTTACGCTGTTGCACATCCAGCCCGCCGTACCTTTGGGTATCGCCAGCGGTATTCTCAACCTGGTTCCCTTTCTCGGCGTTGTGCTGGCCACCGCGTTGCCCGCCATTGCCGCGCTGCTGCAGTTCAGCTCCTTCGGGCCGGCGCTGATGGTGGCTGCCGCGGTCATCCTTCTCCATCTGATATCCGCCAACATTCTGATTCCGAGACTCGTGGCCTCGCGCGTGGAAATCGGCCCCGTAGCCGCCACCGTGGGCATTCTCTTCTGGGGCTGGCTGTGGGGCGTGGTAGGCCTGTTATTGGCGGTCCCGCTCACGGCTTTCGTCAAAATTGTCGCCGACTCTCACCCTTCGCTCTTTCACATCTCCAATTTGCTTTCGGAATCCCCTCGCCCCACGCGCCCTCGGCTCTTCGCCAGGGCCAAGACGCGCGCGCACCGCTCCTCGCCTGAGTCCCACCCCGAGCTCGCCCCCGAGCCCAATTCCAAAAGCAACGCCGTAGTCGCCGCTACCACCGAGACTTCCTACTGAAAAACCCTCGTTAATCCGCCCATTTCTACAGGGAACACCGGATGTTCGCTGTTTTCGCCGAATTCTAGAATGGGGTCAAGTTAGCCTCAACGTATTTGAACCTCTCTCCGAACAGGTGCCTGCTCCGAACACAGGCACCTGTTCTTCCTCTCCAAGGAACCCCGAAATTGAAAATCGCCTTCCGCGATCACCCCTCATCGGCGCCGGTGAAAAATGGCTACACGCTACACGGTATGGAGCAGCACGTGTCCGCGGCTTATCTTTGAGTTTCACCGGCGTCGCGCATCTTCGCCGCGCCGGCACTTTAGAGCGTTAGGGGGCCATTTATGTCCACACCAGCAAAAGGTTTAGATTCAGCGTTTCAACGCAACGTCGCCATTCTCACCGCTGCACAAGAAGACGAGTTTGCTTCGAAATTTCGCCAGCGTGTTCAGGATCGCGCATACCAACTCTACGAGCGCCAAGGCAGTGTCGACGGCCAATCCGATTCGCACTGGCTGCAAGCCGAACGGGAACTTCTGCAGCACGCGCCGCCAGTTCACGAGTCCGGCGCATGGTCCACGGCAAACCTTCCCTTGCAAGATGCCGATACGCAAAATATCCAGGTTCTGGTCTTCGAGAATCGTGCCACCGTCGCGCTTGCCAACCCGCCCGCGTACTTCCTGATTCGCTGGCCGAATCGCGTGGATCCCGCGACGGCGGCGGCGTATATGAAGGGCAATACGCTCGTGGTCACTGCGAAACATACCTCGGCGAGCGGCGGAGCGGCGGCGGCGGAAGTCCCGCTGAAAACGAACTAAGGACGGATGGTCTTTTACTGCGCGTTTCAGCGTGCGACGATTTTGCCTGTCTCAAATTGTCGCGGATGCGCATCGAACCGTTATACTTTTTGCATCAGCCATCGGCCACGAATCGCGTTTCCCGGTGAGATAGAGACATTTGCCTACCCCGGCCTCTAGCATGCAGATCGGCGCTACCGCTCTCCCCGCAGGAGCTTGGCGGTTCCGCGTGTGGGCTCCCGCCGCTCAGCGCGTGGACGTGCATCTCAAGTCTCCCGAGGATCGCTTGCTGCGCATGGAACCCGTTGCGGACAAACACGTGATCGGCTTTCACACTTTGGAAATCCCTTCGCTACCCGCCGGAGCCACGTATCTCTACCGGCTCGACGAAAACGAAGAGTGGCCCGATCCTGCGTCGCGTTCGCAACCCCACGGCGTACACGGCCCTTCGCAAATTTTCGATCCTGCAGCGTTTCGCTGGAGTTCGTCGGAGTGGAAACCGCTCATCTTGCCTTCGGCAGTGCTCTACGAACTGCACGTGGGAACTTTCACTCTAGAGGGGACGTTTGACGGCGCCATCGCCCGCCTCGACGATTTAGCCGCCCTAGGCGTAACCACCATCGAAATTATGCCCGTGGCGCAATTTCCCGGAGCACGCAACTGGGGTTACGACGGCGTGTACATTTTCGCGCCACAAAATAGCTATGGCGGGCCTGCCGGTTTACAGCGCCTGGTCGATGCCGCGCACCTTCGCGGACTCACCGTTGTTCTGGACGTCGTCTACAACCACCTGGGACCCGAAGGAAATTATCTCGGCAAGTTTGGCCGCTACTTCACCACGCGCTATCGCACGCCCTGGGGCTCGGCGCTGAACTTTGATGGCGCGAACAACGGCCCGGTTCGCGATTTCTTCATTGCCAACGCGCTGTATTGGCTCGAGCAGTTTCGCTTCGATGGGCTGCGCCTCGATGCCATCGACGGCATCCGCGATTTTGGCGCGCATCATTTTCTCGCCGAACTAAAAGAGCGCGTGCAGGAGCTCGAGAAACACCTCGGCAGAAAGATGGTGCTCATCGGTGAAAGCGACCTGAACGACAGAAAAGTCATCGACCCTCCGGAGCGCGGCGGCTGGGCGCTCGATTCCCAGTGGAGTGACGATTTTCATCATTCCCTGCACACGCTGCTCACCAAAGAAACCAAAGGCTACTACGCGGACTTCGGAACCCTCGAGCATCTGGCCACCACGCTGCGGCAGGGCTGGTATTACGAAGGCCAATATTCCGGCTTTCGACGCCGTAAACATGGCAATTCGCCGCGCGGAATTTCCGCCGAGCACTTCGTGGTTTTCAGCCAAAATCACGATCAAGTCGGCAATCGCGCCATCGGTGACCGGCTTAGCGGCATCGTGGACTTGCCCAGCTTGAAGTTGGCCGCCGCCGTCACGCTGCTCTCGCCGTTTGTTCCGATGCTTTTCATGGGCGAAGAGTACGGCGAGCCCGCGCCGTTTCAGTATTTCACCAGTCACGAGGATGTGGCGCTGATCGAAGCCGTGCGCAAGGGCCGTCAAACGGAGTTCACTGCTTTCGGCTGGGTGGGCCAGATTCCCGATCCGCAAAGCGAAACCACGTTTCGCGCCTCCGCGCTGCAACACTCAAGAAAAAACCAGCATCCGCACAACGCTGTGTGGTCCTTCTATCGCGAGCTGATCGCGCTGCGCGCCAAGTATCGCCTCGGCCATGCCGCGCCCATCACCGTTGCCACCCACGAACGCGAAAATGTGCTTGCCGTGCTGCGCGAATCTTCTCCGGTTTCGTTGCTGATGATTTTTCATTTCGGCGCCGCGGACGCGCACTTTACGCCTTGGTTGCCTCCCGGCGACTGGCGCGTTGTCCTCGATTCTGGCGTTCTCGATTCCTCGGAAGATTCAGGCGTTGCGGGCCAGGATCTCCGGTATCAGACTCGGCAAATGATTCAATCTCAAGCGGCCGCTCCCGTCACGTTGCAGTTGCCGCGGCGCTCGGTTCTCGTGCTTGAAAACACCAATCTAACTGCGGGGTAATGATGCGTTACGTTTGTGTACACGGACATTTTTATCAACCGCCGCGCGAAAATCCTTCGCTTGAAGCCATCGAGCTGCAGGACTCCGCGTATCCCTATCACGACTGGAACGAACGCATCACTGCGGAGTGCTACGCGCCCAACGCCGCCTCGCGCATCGTCGATGGCGATCAGCGCATCCTGCAGCTGGTAAATAATTACGGTGAAATCAGTTTTAATTTTGGCCCCACGCTGCTTTCCTGGCTGCAAGAGAAATCTCCCAAGGTCTACGAATCCATTCTTCGCGCCGACAAGATGAGCCAGGAGAAGTTTGCCGGCCACGGCTCGGCCATCGCGCAGGCTTACAATCACATGATTTTGCCGCTGTCCAACAAGCGCGACAAGATCACCCAGATAAAATGGGGCGTCCGCGACTTCGTGCACCGCTTTGGCCGAAAGCCCGAAGGCATGTGGCTGCCGGAAACCGCGGTGAACACCGAGACGCTCGAAGTCCTAGCGGATAACGGCATTCAATTCACCATTCTCGCGCCGCGCCAGGCCAAGCGGGTGCGCCGCAAGAATAGCCGCGCCTGGAAAGACGTCACCGGGGACAAAATCGATCCCAGTCGAGCCTATCAGGTGCGCTTGCCGTCCAAGAAAAGCATCAACATATTTTTTTATGATGGCCCCATCTCGCAGGGCGTCGCGTTTGAAGGTCTCTTGAACGACGGCAAACGCTTTGCCGAGCGCCTGCTCACCGGATTTTCCGATGCGCGCGATTGGCCGCAACTCTCGCACATCGCCACGGACGGCGAAAGCTACGGACATCATCATCGCTTCGGCGAGATGGCGTTGACCTACGCTTTGCATCACATCGAATCCAACAAGCTCGCGGAACTCACCAATTACGGCATGTTTCTCGCCAAGCATCCCGCCGACCATTGGGTGGAGATCTACGAAAACACTTCGTGGAGCTGCGTGCACGGCATCGAACGCTGGCGTAGGAATTGCGGCTGCAATTCCGGCGGCCACGGAGACTGGAATCAGGAGTGGCGCGCACCGCTGCGCAATGCGCTCGACGGGCTGCGCGATACGCTGGCCTCCGGATTTGAACAGAAAGCCCCGCCCCTGCTCAAAGATCCCTGGCGCGCACGCGACGAATACATTCGGGTGATTCTCGATCGCTCCGATGAATCCATCGCCGCGTTCTTCGCCGAGCACGCCGCCCACCCGCTGAACGATGCGGAACAAGTTACCGCGCTGAAGCTTCTCGAAATACAGCGGCACGCCTTGCTCATGTATACCAGCTGCGGCTGGTTCTTTGATGAACTCAGTGGGCTCGAAACCGTGCAGGTCCTGCACTACGCCGGGCACGCCGTGCAGCTCGCCAAGCATGTCCTCGATCCCGGAATCGAAAATCAGTTTGTCGAACAGCTGCGCGCCGCGAAAAGCAATTTGCCGGAACACGGTGACGGCGCGGTCATCTATGACAAGTGGGTGCGCCCGGCCTGCGTGAACCTGGCAAAATTGGCCGGTCACTACGCAATCAGTTCCCTGTTTGAAAATTATGCCGATAAGACCAACATTTACTGCTACGAGGTGGACCGCGAAGAATATTCCGTCGAGGCCGAGGGGAAATTGCGGCTGGCCACAGGACGCGCCAAATTCCGTTCGGAAATCAGCCATGAAACCGCCACCATGAGTTTCGCCGCGTTGCACCTCGGCGACCATAACATCACAGGAGGTGCGAAACCTTTCGAGGCCGAACCGGACCATAAGAATGGCAAGAATCTCACCGAGGCCTTCTCGCGCGCTGAAGCGGCAGAGGTGATTCGCCTGCTGGACGAAGCCTTTCCCAAACACAAAATTTCTCTGCGCACGCTTTTCCGCGACGAACAGAGAAAGATCACAGACATCGTGCTGAAGGATTCGCTTACCTCCGCCGCTGCCGTTTACAAAAATATCTACGAAAATCAGGGCGCGATGATCCGTTTTCTCGATGGGCTGAATGTTCCGATTCCTCCGGCGTTCAAATACGCTGCGGAAGTCGCCTTGAACAACCAATTGCATCAAGCCTTGGACCGTCCCGAACTCGATGCCGATACCATCAATAGCCTCCTCAAGGAAGCAGCCAGCAGCCACGTTGCTGTCGATACGACCACGCTCGAGTACGCTCTTCGCAAGCGTTTGGAAAAGCAGGCTGCGGAATTCGCGGAGCATCCCGACAATATCGACGGCGTGGAAAAGCTCCGCAAACTGCTGGATATCGCGCTGGCCCTGCCTTTGCACGTGGTGATCTGGGAAGTGCAGAATTTTTGTTACGGGCCGATTATTCTCGCGTCCGAACAGCACCGCGCGTCTGCCGCGGCCGGCGATGCCACGGCGCAGCGCTGGATGAGCGAACTCGGAATCCTTCGCGAAAAGCTTCGCATTCCCGATTCGCAACCGGCCGCGCAACCTCTCATACAACCCGACCCGCAGCCGGAGAAGCAGCCTGAGACGCAACCTGCGGCGCAATCCGGCGCGCAACCCGCCACGCAATCTGCCGCGTAACCCGCGATGACTGAGCCGCGCATTCCCATCGTCACCTATCGCCTGCAATTTCACCGCGAATTTGGTTTTGCGGACGCCTGTAAAATTCTCGACTATCTGGCGCAACTGGGAATTTCCGACGTGTATGCTTCCCCGATTTTGACCAGCCGCCGCGGCAGCACGCACGGCTACGACGGCACCGATCCCACCCGCATCGATCCCGACCTCGGCGGCGAAGAGGGTTTTGCGAGTTTCCAGCAGGAATTGCAGAAACGCGGCATGGGTCTGCTGTTGGATATCGTTCCGAATCATATGTCCGCCGGCAGCGAAAATCGCTGGTGGATGGATGTGCTCGAAAACGGCCCGGATTCGCCGTTCGCGTCCTATTTCGATATCGACTGGCATCCCGGCGCAATCGGCATGGACGGCCGGATTCTATTGCCGGTGCTCGGAAAACCTTTCGGCGAAGTTCTCGATTGCGGCGAGTTTTCCGTGATTCTCGACGACGCCAAGTTTTCGGTGAAATATTTTGATGCGTTGTTTCCCCTGGCGCCGCGATCGTACGCGGCTATTCTCCGCCGCGCGGCAAAGTCGCTGCGCGCCGCTCTTGGCGAAGAATCGTCGACATACCAGGAGTTCGGAGGAATTCTTTCCGGCCTCGAAGGTCTGTCATCCCGCGAGACCCAGCAGACGGGCGCCTCCGCGGAGCGGCGGTCGCGATTTGCCTCGCTGCACGACCGGCTGCGCGAGTTGCTCAAGAACGCCGACGTCGCGCGCGTCTTTGCGGAAACTCTCGCCGCAATCAATGGCGACAAGAATGATTCCGCCAGTTTCAACGCGCTGCAAGCTTTGCTGGCGGAGCAACATTACAAGCTGGCGTACTGGCAAAACGTAAACGACAGCATCAACTACCGGCGTTTTTTTGCCATTACGGAATTGGTCGGCGTGCGCGTGGAAGATCCCCAGGTGTTCGACGCGTTGCACGAACCACTGCTGCGTCTCGTTTCGCGAGACGTACTGACGGGCTTACGCGTGGATCATATCGACGGCCTCAAGGATCCTGCGGCGTATTTGGCGCGCCTGCAGCAGCGCCTCGCGGAAGGGTCTGGGTCCTCCGCGCCCGCGTCGGCCGCGTATGTTTTGGTGGAGAAAATACTGGCGCGCGGCGAAACACTGCCCGCAGATTGGCCGGTCAACGGAACGACGGGATACGAATATTTAAATTTCGCAAACGATCTTTTCGTCGACCTCGCGCAGACGGACAATCTTGAGCGGATCTACGCGGAATTCACGGGAAAAGACGCGCAGTTTGCCGACATCTTGTGCCAGACGAAAAAGCTGGTGATGAGCACGCTGCTCGGAGCGGAGATGCGTTCGCTCGGGCGGCAGCTGGGTGAACTAGCCGCGCAGGACCGGTACGCGCGAGAATTGCCGCGGCTCGGATTGCTGGAGGCGCTGATCGAAACCACGGCGTGCATTCCCGCGTATCGCACGTACGTGCGCGGGCTGGAAGTGCCGGCCGAAGCGCGCGAATTCATCGAGAGGGCGCTGGCCGAAGCGCGGGAGCGAAAGCCGCACCTTGCTGCCGCGTGTTTTGATTTTTTGCGCGATGTGCTGCTGCTGGAGAATCCGCTGTACGTTTTGGCCGGACAGCGCGAGGCGCGGCTGGCGTTCGTGATGCGCTGGCAGCAGTTCACCGGGCCGATCGTGGCAAAGGGCATGGAAGATACCGCGCTGTACGTGTACCACCCGCTGCTGTCGCTGAACGAAGTGGGTGGCGATCCGCAAGTAAGCGCAGCAAGTTCGACGGAGGAGTTTTGGGACTTTCTGCGCGTGCGCGGCGGATGCAACGGCGGCAATAGTGACAGTGCGGGCGATGGGCGCGGCGCTCGCAAAGGCTGCTGGGCGCATGGGCTGAACGCCAGCACCACGCACGACACCAAGCGCAGCGAGGATGTGCGCGCGCGTATCAATGTGCTCTCCGAGATTCCCGAAGAATGGGAAACGCGTCTGCGACGCTGGGCGGAATGGAATGTGCGCCACAAAGCCCAACTTGACGGACGGCTGATTCCGGACCGCAACGAGGAATATTTTCTGTACCAAACACTGCTGGGCGCGTGGCCGCTGGAAGAGGCGGATTCCGGAAAACGCGAGGAGTTCGAGAGGCGCGTGCAGGAATACATGGTGAAGGCCGTACGCGAAGCCAAGGTGTACACGCGATGGACCAAACCGAATGAAGCACACGAAACGGCGCTGCGAGAGTTCGTGAGAGCAATTTTGTCGCGCGAATCTTCGCCGGAATTTCTGGCGGACTTCGAGGAGTTCCGGAAATCGCTGGCGTATTTCGGGATGGTGAATGGACTGAGCCAGACGCTGCTGAAGATGACCTGCCCGGGCGTGCCGGATTTTTTCCAGGGATCGGAATTGTGGGATTTGCGGCTGGTCGATCCGGACAATCGCGGTCCGGTGGATTTTGCGAAGCGGATGACGGCGCTGAAAGAGCTCGAAGAGGAAGCAACCGGGTCGCTGGCAGAAGCGGCGAAGGCGCGCGAACTGGCGGCGCGCTGGGAAGACGGAAAAATAAAATTGTTTTTGATTCGCAAGGCGCTGAGATTCCGGCGGCAACACGCGGAATTGTTTGCGAACGGCGAATTTCTGCCGGCAGAAGTGCGCGGACCGGCGGCGGAAAACGTGGTGGCGTTTTTCCGGCGACACGAAAATAGTTGGTCACTGGTGGTGGTGCCGCGATGGCTGGCGCGAGACAAATCGCGAGGCCCCGCGCTGTGGAAGGGTGCAGCCCTGGTGCTGCCGCAGGACGCGCCGGAAGCGTGGTCGAACGTACTGACCGAAGCACGGAGTAAAGCCCAGGTGCGGGACGGGCTGCACGTGCTGGAGGTAGAAGGGTTGTTCGGCGACCTCCCGGTCGCGCTGTTAAGTTCCAGGCCATCCCTTGCGGCGGTGTGAATTTCGATCTGCGACACGGAAAGAATCTGCAGGGTGCCCTCGGCGTCTGCGAACAGTTTGATTCCATGAGGTTTAGCGTCACAAACGGGAAGACTGCCGAATCGGGAAGGGTTAGCTCTGGCCCCTAACCCGGGGTGCTTTGTGCAAAGAGTGTGTAACCTGCAGAGCCTACTGAAGTTACGCGAATTTCTGAACTAAAGACACTAAAGACAGTGTGTAACTTGCTGGAAACACTGGATCGGAGTTTGTGCAGAGGAGTACTCGACCGTGGCTCGGTCGGATACGGGTGATTCGCGATGCTGCGCGGCGAGGCGCGATGAGCGGAACGGCATGGGTGATGGTAGCGCGGATTTTTTAACTTATAGTTCTATATTACTAACAAGTATTCATTCGAATGCAAGCATGCATTCAAAACGCCTGTCCCAAGGGGGGACTAGAACCAGGTGCGGGATTTGTATTGGCGGTAGGCGTCGCCAAAACGCTCTTCGAGGACGCGGCTTTCAGCGCGGGCGCGCAGCACCTGCATGGGAATCAAGATGAGGAGGAGCCACGAGTATTTCGGGCGGTCGAGGTAGAGGAGCAAACCAGCGAGGAGAAGGACGCCGAAGACGTAGACGGGATTGCGAACGCGGGAGTAGATGCCGGTGACGACGAGTTCGTGGGCTTCGGGACGAATGGAAAAGGAGTTGCCGAGTTGCAGGCGGGCGATGGTGAGGGCGGCGCCGGAAGCCAGCACCACGAGCAGTCCGAAAATGCGGACAGGGGTCCACGGCGCCGGGGCGAAATTTACCAAGAGAAATGCGACTGCAACCAGAGGAACGACCGTAACGACGAGAGCGCTGCGTTTCATGCCGGGGATTCTCGGAGGCAAAGACTAGCACAGACTGTTGCCATAAGAGCCATCTGCCATGACCCTGCTCATTGGACAGGGTTTTCTCTCGGAGCCCCTTCGAAATTAACTCAACATTTCGCCTCGTTGTGCGTTACCATTCGTGGCCTTACTTACGGGACAATCGATGCTCATGGCGGCCACGCGTTTCGCGGTAGCTTCTTTCCTTGCAGTTCTTTTATTGCCGGCGGTGGATTGCGCACAAACGACCCCTTCACCCGGCCCCGGTGCGGCGAAGCCATCCGATGGCGCGTCGGCGCAGAAAGCTGAGGCACCGGTTGTCGTCAAGATAAAGCCGGCTGTCGATTACAACAAAGAGCCGTACGTGCTGGAACTGCTGCAACTGAACGTGCGGTTCGAGGCTGACGGGAGAGGGGTGCGCGAGCTGACGCTGCGTGCGCGGATTCAATCGGAATCGGCGGTGCGGGAATTCGGGTTGCTGGTGTATCCATTTGCCGCCGCCCTTGAAACGCTGGACGTGGTGTACGCGCGGGCACGAAAACCTGACGGTACGGTGATCGAAACGCCGGTATCGGACGTGCAGGAGCTCGATTCCGCGGTCAGCCGCGAAGCGCCCATGTACACCGACGAACGGGAAAAGCACGTGGCCATCAAATCGCTTTCGGTCGGGGACATTCTGGAGGCCAAATTCCGCTGGACGGTGCACGACGCAGTGGCCCCGGGACACTTCTGGTACGACATGGATTACTTCAAGTCCGGCGTCTGCTTGAAGCAGATTGTCGAACTGGATGTGCCAAGCACGGTGACGGTGAACGTGCGCTCTGAAGATCCGAAGCCCGTGGTGCGCGAGGAAGGCGACCGGCGCATCTATCGAATGGAGCGAGAAAATCTGACCAAGCCAGAAGAGTCCACTATTCCGGACTGGGAGAAGAATTACCACGGGCTCGAGCCGCCCGATTTGCGGATCTCTTCGTTTTCAACGTGGGAAGAGGTAGGCGACTGGTTTAACGCTCTGGAGAAGCCGAAGGTTGCCGCATCGGCGGAAGTGCAGGCGAAGGCCACGGAACTCGTGAAGGGCAAGAGTACGGAGGAGGAAAAAATCCGGGCGCTGTACGATTTCGTCGCGACGCGCATCCGCTACATCGGGGTGGATTTGGGAATGGGCCGCTATACGCCGCACCCGGCCGACGAGGTGCTGGCCAACCGCTACGGTGATTGCAAGGACAAGCACACGCTGTTCGCCGCGCTGCTGCAGGCGGGCGGGCTGCAAGCATATCCGGTGCTGATCGGGTCGCGTTACCGGCTGGACGCGGAGATGTCTTCACCAAGCCTGTTCGATCACGTGATCACGGCGATTCCGCGAGGCGACGGATTTCTATTTCTGGACACCACGCCGGAAGTAGCGCCGTACGAGCTGCTGTTGGCGAATTTACGGGACCGGAAGAGTCTGGTCATGCCGCTCGACAAGCCCGCGAGACTGGTGACCACGCCGGCGAACCCGCCTTTCCGCCCATACGAAGTTTTTCACATCGACTCCTCCATCGACACGCAAGGCACGCTGGACGCGGAAATGCGGCTCGAAGAACACAGCGATACCGAAGTTGTGTTGCGCACGTTGTATCGGAGCACGCCGCAAAACCAGTGGGATACGCTGACACAGAAACTCGTGGCCAGCATGGGCTTTGGCGGGACGGTCAGCGAAGTCGCCGTGGCGCCGCCGGAAGATACCAGCAAGCCGTTTACGCTGAAGTTTCATTATCATCGAACGGATTTTTCGGATTGGAAGAATCACCGCATTGTGCTGCCAGCGCCTTTTTTCTTTGTGGCGGAGCTGACGGAGGGGCAGAAGGCGTCCAAGAGTGCATTACCCAAACGTAGATGAGAAACACGATTTCGGGGAATTTAGCGCCAAGTACGAGGTGGATAAGGAACACGTGCTGCACGGCACCCTGCACTTGAAACTGCTGCTGCCCGAAGTTCCTGGAACGGAGCGCGAGAAGTTCACCGAGCTAGCCAAGACGGTGGGAGATACTTCGCGGAGCGATATATTCGTGAAGGGAGATTTTCCGTCGGACGCAGTGACACTGCCCCTGGCGCTGCAGCCCGGCGTTCTCTCAGAGGACCAGCGGATCGCGCTGTACGAAAAGGCGGTGGATAAGAATCCCGTGGATCAGCAGTTGATGTTGCGTCTCGGAAACGCATACATCCGGCAGAGCAGGGCCAAGGATGCCGTGACGCTGTTTGAGAAGGCGCTAACGAGCAAACCCGACGAGAGTGCGTGGCTCTATTTCGGCTTGGGGAATGCTTACGTGGCGCTGGCGCAGCCGGACCAGGCATTCGAGGCCTATCAGAAGTCCTTAACCGGCGAGCCGGATGCGGAGCTGCTCAATGAAGTGGCCTACGCGATGGGGGACGCAGGGATCCATGAAAAAGAGGCGCTAGGCTACGCGGAGCGGGCGGTTTCGGCGGTTGCGAAAAAGACGAGGGATATTTCGAGCGACGATGCCGAGACCTCGGACTTCGCGTTGATGGGAAAACTGGCGGCGTATTGGGACACGCTCGGATGGATAAAATATCGCATGGGCGATAGTGTGGCCGCCGAGCCGTATCTTCAGGCGGCATGGGAGCTTTCGCAGTATCCGGCGGTTGGCGCGCACCTGGCGGAGCTGTACG
>JBEKVU010000024.1:0-17752 GCA_049513775.1 Candidatus Acidiferrum sp. | reverse complement strand
GGTCGGAAAGCTCCTGCGCGCCCATGCGAAGATGCAAGGGCTCTTCAAACAAGTGGCCCCTGCCGAAAGAACCGCGATTATCCAGCGCGAAGATAATGTAGCCCTTCTGCGCCATCGACTGATTCCAAAGAAAGGTCGCGCCGCCCCAGGCATCCACTACGACTTGCACGTGCGGCCCGCCGTAAGTGTACACCAGCACCGGATAGCGTTTCGCGGGATCAAAATCCGGCGGTTTGATGATCATGGCGTTGAGCTTGATGTTGTCGCGGGAAGGCACGGAGAGAAATTCCACCTTCGACAAATGGTAGTTGGCCAATTCCGCTACATTGTTTTCGCGGATGGTCGCCAGGCGCACGCCATCTGCACCGAATAAATCCTGGCGCGGCGGCGTCATCGCGTTGGAGTAGACGTCAATGAATTTCTTCGCCGTGGGATCGAAGATGACGTTGTGGGTGCCCGCGGTTTTTGTGATTTGAGAAAATCCCGCGCCGTCCAGCGCCACACGATAAAGGTGCCGCTCGAGAACGGATTTTTCCGTTGCGGTGAAATAGACGACGCCCTGATCTTCGTCGACGCCATCGACCGCGATGACTTGCCAATCTCCTTTCGTCAGTTGCGCGAGCTCCTTGCCGGCCAGATCGTAAAGATACAGATGGCGATAGCCGGAACGCTCGCTGGACCACAGGAAACTTTTGCCATCCTTTAAAAAATAGAGGTCATCGCTTAGGTTGATCCAGTACGGATCTTTTTCGTGCAACGCGACGTGGGATTGGCCAGTCGCGGCATCAGCCACTAAAAGATCGATTTCGGTTTGCGCACGATTCATGCGCTGGATCGCCAAGTGCTTTCCATCACGCAGCCAGTCCACGCGCGCCACATAAATATCGCTATCTTTTCCGGTGTCGATCGATTGCGACTGGTCGCCTTTTGCGGAAGCTACGTATACGTGCACCACGGGATTCGCGCCGCCGGCGACGGGGTAGCGCTCCGGATCCGCGTCGCCGGTGTAAGAAGAAAAAGCCACCAGCGGATATTGCGTGACATTAGTTTCGTCCATCTCGAGATAGGCAATCGCCGAGGAATCGGGCGCCCACCAATAGGCCGTTTTGATCTCGAGTTCTTCCGGATAGACCCAATCCAATTCGCCTTTGCGCACCGCTTCCGTGCCGCCGTGGGTGATGGCGCGTTCCTTGCCGCTGGCAACGTCCACGGCCCATAGATTGTGATCGCGTACAAAGCTGACGCTGCGGGCGTCCGGCGCGATCTTCGGATCGGCCAGCGATGCTTGACCGGAAACCAGCGTGCGCGAGGTTTGCGTTTTCAGATCGAACCACGTCAACGACTGTTCGCTCTGGAACAGCAATGCGGAAGAATCCGGCGCCCACTGGTATTGACTGGGCGCGATGCGTCCGAGTCCCGTGGATTGGTTGGCCTTTGCGGGCGCTGCCGGCAGAATGGAGAACAATTTGTCCGCCGGTAGGAATACTTTGCGCGCGCCGCTGGATGCATCCATGGACCACAGTTCGGTTTGCGCCTCCTTGCCCGCTCCGCGTACCTCGAAGAATGTGAGTAGTTTGCCGTCAGGCGACCATTGCAGGCCGCGCGCCAGCTGGCCGCTCAGCGAGGGCTGCGAATAGATGCGCTCCACGGTCAGCGTTCTCGCTGGCGAAGCGGTGCCGGAGGATTGCTGCGCGGATGCGCCTGTCACACACAGCGCACAAGCCAAGAGCGCACAAGCCACGCGAATGGTTGCGATTCGACGGGCAACCCTCAATGTTCGCACTGCGCGTAGTTCCGGAAAATTACCGAACAAAACCATGCCGCCTCCGAAAAAATTAGCCGGCATGTCCGCCGGCGATGCAGCACATCCACTTGTATCTCTAGGCTGGGCAAAGATCGGGAACGTTACCCCGGCGGCCAGGTGAATTCCCGGCCTCCGAGCAGATGCAGGTGTAAATGAAAGACGGATTGTCCCGCACCGACGCCGCTGTTGATCACCGTGCGATACCCGTGCAGCAAATTGTGCTTGCGCGCCAGTTCCGCGGCCACCAACTGCATTTTACCCAGGACTGCCTGATCTTCCTGCGATGCTTCGCTCAGCGAGGAAAAATGTTTGCGCGGGCAAATCAGAATATGCGTTGGCGCTTGTGGCCCGATGTCTTCAAACGCAAAAACCTCGGGGTCGTCGTGCAAAATCTTGGCGGGAATTTTTTTCGCCGCGATTTTGCAAAACAAACAATCGGGATTCATGCGCTACTCCTTGGCCCCGGAATCCTTGGCAGTACCCGACTCGTCCAGCCGCACCACGAAGGTGGAGAATCCATCGTGCGCCTGCAGGCGCGAAGCGTACTGCTGTGCGGCGTCCTGCCCGGAAATCCTCCCCACGCGCACGCGATAAAAGGTTCCTTCCGGCGCTTCGTAGGGCTGGATATAGACCGGTGAGTACGAAGAAGCGCCTAGCTTATCTCGCAAGCGTTCGGCGTTCTCGCGCTCGCGAAATGCGCCAACCTGCACGGTAAAGAATCCGGCGGTTAGATCGGCGGTTCCGGAAATGACTTCCAACTTGATGGGCACCACGCCCGGCCCGATGGATTCAATCTGCTGCGCAGCGGCGAAAGAAAGATCGATGATGCGATTGTCGACGAACGGGCCGCGATCGGTGATCCTCACAACCGCGAACTTACCGTTGCTCAGGTTGGTGACGCGCACCATGGTATCGAAGGGCAAGGTGCGGTGCGCAGCCGTAAGTTTGTACATGTCGTACGTCTCGCCATTCGACGAGCGACGTCCGTTGAATGGCACACCGTACCAGGAAGCGTTGCCTTCTTCGATGTAGCCCGGGGCAATCGGGGTAGCGGGCGCCCGCTTTCCAGGGCGTGCTGCGGGACTCGCTGCCGAAGTTCCTGGATAATCGGTGTCGCGTTTTGCGGCTTCCGCAGCGCTCTCCGGCGTGGAACTCGGCTGTGATGGGGCGGGCTGCTTGTTCGCGCTTGCACTAGGGTTGTGCGCGGCACAGCCAAACGTAAATAGGCCGCAAACGGCCAAGGCCAATGTGTAAGCCAAAAAACGGCGGGGGCCCGTTGCGTTGGCGAGAGGGGCGATCAATGGGGCGCCTGGCTAAGCCTGCGGTTTCGGATCGCCAGGGTTGCGCGCGGCACTGCGCGATTCAAGATGGCTGGCGGCGGCACTGAGCTTTTCAGAAACTTCACGAAGGAAAATGGCGCCACGGCGTTCGGTTTCTGGCGCAACCTCATTCTCGATGAAATTGCGCAGCCGCTGCAACTCCTCGTCAACGCGTTTCCCGAATTCCTCAAACTTGTCCATACCCGTGATCCTCTCTGCTGCGGGACTAACTCTATCGCGAGGAGCGAACTGCCGGATCTCTGCAAAAATCGAAAAGCGTGACCGGGGACGTGCCGCCCAAGAGAGATTGCGGCGACTTCGGTATTATAGGAATGCGGCTTGCGCGCCGCAAGGAGCAGAATGGCCCTTTCTCAAGAATGGCAGTTGCGCGTCGACAAAATGAAAAGTGCGTTGCGCGGTCTCTTTGGCAGCAAGGATGCGCCGCGTCCAAAAATGTGCCCGGCCTGCGGCAACCTCGTGGGTATCAACGCGACGCGCTGCCCCGCATGCGGCACCAGTGTGAATTTTTCTCTGGCCGCGGCCGGCCGCGGAGTCTCCGGATTGTTCGGGGGCAACGCTCCGGCGACCACGGGACTGCTTATCATCAACTTCCTGATGTTCGCGGTCTCGCTCGTCACTTCCATGCAAGAAGGCTCCGGGCTCTCTTTGTTTGCCGGCGTCAATGGCGAAGTGCTGTATCGCTTGGGAGCCGTGTATGCCCCGGCGATTTTTGTGGGTCATCAGTGGTTTCGCCTGGTGACCGCCATGTTTTTGCACGGCAGCATTCTGCACATTGGATTCAATATGTGGGTGCTGTGGGACGTTGGCCCGGTGATCGAAGAGGTCTATGGCTCGGCGCGGTATCTATTTTTGTACACGGTGGCCGGCATCGTCGGGTTCATTCTGAGCGCTCTGCGCGGTAATTTTTCCGTGGGCGCCAGCGGCGCGATTCTGGGATTGATCGGTGTGATGCTGGCCATCACCACCATACGTGGCGGCGCCGCCATGCAAGCACAAAGATCGCGGCTCATCTTTTGGATTGTGATTATCTTTGCCCAGGGACTATTGCGTGGGCTAAATGTGGACAACTGGGCGCACTTTGGCGGTTTGGCCAGCGGCTTTTTACTTGGCCGAGTTTTCGCCGACCGTCAGCCCATGCCCGGGAGCGAACTGAAGCGCGCTTACGCTCTTGGCTGGATCGCGGCCCTCGTTCTGCTGACCAGCTTTGCGTTCATGCTCCTGCATGTTCGCGACCCATTGATCGTAAACTAAAGCCGCTTGAAGATTATTTCTCTGCGCTACTGAGATTCCGCGCGACGGCGACGGAATAGTGAAACGCTGATACGACCGTTAGGGCTGCGACGGTATAAGTGAGCACCTCTTTGATGAACCCCAGGCGCGCGTACGGATACGCGGCCGCCAGAACCACCGAAAAAACCATCACGATTTGAAAGAAGGTGGTGGCCTTGCCAAAAATGCTGGGGGGAAACGGGCGGTAGCCGAACATCAGCAAGATTACCATGGCCACCATGATCATAATCACGTCACGGCTCAGCACAAAAATCATGAGCCACAACGGAATCTCGTGTTTGAAGGCCAGAATTACGAAGGACGATGAAAGCAAGAGCTTGTCGGCGATAGGGTCGAGATACGCGCCGAGCGACGACCGCTGATTCAGACTGCGCGCCAGCAACCCGTCTATGCCGTCCGAAAGTCCCGCCAGCACCAAAATCAGCAGTGCCCAGCGGTAGTGTTCGTACGAAATCGAGACAATAAACAGCGGCAAAAAACCCAGGCGCAGGATGGTGATTTGGTTGGGGACCGTCCAGATGCGGGCTTGCATTGGCCTTCAGGATAACGCACTTTCCCGCGCGGCGTTGCGCACAATGCGACTCAGGCGAAATGCGCCAAATATTCCCGCAGCGAACGCCCAGCCTTGCGTTCAAATATTTCGGCCATCGAAGGGATCGCTCCCGCAGGCTCGTCAAGGGCAATGCGTTCGATGCGCGTCATGGGGAAGAAAACCGTGGGCAAGCCGGTGCGTTCGTTATCCGGCTCGTTGATCTCCCGCACAAAATGGTCGAAGGAGTTCAGGTCCACCCCGCGGATGGTAGCTCCCGCTGGATTAATGGCCAGCAACTCGCCCCAGAACTTTTCTTTCGGCGAGTGCAGACTAACGACAACGATGGAATGCGGTTCCATGAATTTGAGAATGCGCTTTTGCTAGAAAACAGTTTAGCCCGGAATCACAAGTGCATCAGACGAATTTTTCTGCCGCCAATTCTTCCGCTGGCCTCTCGCCGCTTCTGTAGTGGCCCATCTTTAGATTGGCAGCCTTTTTCAGCGCCACGCTTAACCAAGCATCGCGGCAGGTCCACCGTTTGGAATTGCCAGCGCAGCCTCGGTAAGCGATTGCACGAGCCCCACGCTCGCCTCAGGCGCCAGTTCGCGAAGCATCAATCCGTCGGCGCCCACTTCAATGACTGCCAGCTCGGTCACGATAAAATCCACAACCTCGACGCCGGTGAGCGGCAACGTGCACCGCTTAAGAATTTTCGGCTTGTTGTCGCGCGTGGCGTGTTCCATAGCCACAAAAACGCGCTTGGCTCCAGCCACCAAATCCATCGCCCCGCCCATGCCCTTCAGCATCTTTCCCGGGATCGCCCAATTCGCAATCGTGCCCTTTTCATCGACCTGCAGCGCACCCAGCACCGTCAGGTCCACGTGTCCGCCGCGAATCATGCCAAACGAATCCGCAGAAGAAAAATACGCGGTGCCCGGAATTTCGCTGACGGTTTCTTTTCCCGCATTGATCAGGTCGGGATCGACCTGCGCTTCCAGCGGATAGGGACCCACGCCGAGCATGCCATTCTCCGATTGCAGAATCACTTCCATCCCCGCCGGAACGTAATTGGCCACCAGTGTGGGCATGCCGATCCCGAGATTCACGTAAAAGCCATCGCGCAGCTCCCTCGCGATGCGCCGCGCAATACGTTCCCGTTTTTGTTCATCGTTCAGGGGCATCTAGGATCTCCTGCTCGTGCGGCGCTCAATGCGTTTCTCGTATTTTTCGCCTTGCAGAATCGCATTGACGAAAATTCCCGGCGTGTGCACCTGGTCGGGATCGAGGGCGCCAAGTTCAACGAGTTCTTCTACTTCGGCAACTACATAATCCGCCGCCGTGGCCATCATGGGATTAAAATTGCGCGCCGTCTTGCGGTATTGCAGATTGCCCCAACGATCGCCTTTCCACGCTTTTACAAACGCGAAATCGCCGCGCAATCCGCGCTCCATCACAAACATGCGGCCATCGAAGTCGCGCGTTTCCTTGCCTTCGGCCACCATCGTTCCGAAACCGGTGGGCGTGTAAAAGGCCGGAATACCTGCGCCCCCAGCGCGCAATCTCTCTGCAAAGGTTCCTTGCGGATTGAGTTCTAAGTCCAGCTCCCCGGCCATCACCAACTGTTCAAAAAGCTTATTTTCGCCTACGTAGGTGGAAATCATTTTTTTGACCTGGCGATTTTGCAGCAGCAGGCCAATGCCAAAATCGTCGACGCCGGCGTTGTTGCTGACCACCGTCAAATTTTTTGTGCCTTTGCGGTGCACTGCGGCGATCAGATTCTCCGGAATCCCGCACAGCCCGAAGCCGCCCATCAAGATGGTCGCGCCGTCGCGCACGTCAGCGATGGCACGGTCGGCCGAACCTACTCGTTTATCCAAGTGCCAAGACCTCGCGCTAAAGATTGTTCCCTGAAAATAATCGCGCCTTACTTCCCGGCAGAATTCTACTCCAAGCCGCGGCCGGGCAATAGTTTGCCGTGCCCCACGGAGCCTCTTCGCTACGGTTGTGGTAGGGGGCTCCGGTGCCTGTCAAACCACCAGGGCCAGACCAGCAAAACGATCTCGGCGACAATAGCCGTCTTGATAATGTCCGAAACCGTCGGCGACGACGAATCAAATCGGTCGGAAATGTACAACAGCAAGAGCACCACAACATAAGCCACGAAAGCATAGCGGCCGATGCGGTCGTTGGCGCGCGTGCTGCTGGCATAGAGCCCAACGCCGACGGCCAGCATGACAATTTCCACCCCCATCGTGGCGGGAACCGAGTTCCAAAGCCCCAGCCCGAGATGCGGACCGCCACCAGGGTATAGAGGCATATCGGGCCGATGGCTGATGAGATCGAGAACCCAGTGGCTGACCACGCCAATCCAGACCGCTGTGGCGCCAGGACGATAGCGCGAGGCCAGATAGTAGATCCACGCAAACGCGGAAGCCCACACCAAGGCCATCAGCAGGCTGTGCGACCAGGGAAAATCGTAGAGATCCAGATCGTTGTAGCGCGTGATGCCCGGCACGACGCGAAAATGCTCCCAACCCAAGGCGAGAAATATCGGCCACAGAATATCGAGAAAGAGCGGCGCAGCCAACAAGACGCCCAGCGAGGATTTTGGCGCGAATTTCTTGGCGGCGAAGCCGACGGCGAAATGTCCGATAAACATTGGCGAACGAAGCTCGCCGTTAGATTAACGAACGGGCCCCTCGGAGGAAAGCGGCGAAGACGGAAAAATATCGGTCGCCTCGTTTTGCAAACATTCTCCGGGGGCGGCCGTTTGGTGGACGAGCTCTTACGCGATTTTTCAGTCCGGATGGCTGTGGCGCCAGTTCCAGTAGTCCTGCTGCTCGCGGCGGTTGGCCTTGGCGAACTCGTGCTCCTGGAGATGCTTCTCTGCAATGTAGCGATGCCACGCCGCGTTCTCGTGGTCATCCCACTTGTGATAGTCCTTGTGCTCGCGGTCGTAAACACCGCGATCATCTTGCGCCGCGCAAGTGGTTACGAGAAACGCCGGCGCCGCAAGCGTCGCGGTAAGAAACGTAGCAGCAATAAAACTGTTTAATTTTTTCATTCGCACTCCTCCCGGCTAGTAGCGTCGCAAGCAAGCGCCATGCGGGCCATACCGGGAATAAGGTATCCATCGGCAGAAAATCGGTGAGGAGAGTATTCGACCGACTCCGGCTGCGTTGTGAATCGAAGCTCGGTCGAACCGCGGCACGGTGCTTCAGCGCAACGCCAATTCCCACTCCTGACCCATCAGGTCTTTCCCGAAGCTGTGGTGCGGCTCTTCTTTCACAAGCAGAAAGCCGGCCTTTTCATAAATGTGATGCGCGGCGGCGAGCAGGCTCTGCGTCCAGAGCGTAACCTGGCGATACCCCGCGCCCTGCGCGAAGCGCAAACACTCCTTCACCAGCACATCGCCAAGCCCCAGGCCGCGAGCGCTGCGTTCGACAAACAGAAGGCGCAGCTTCGCCGTGTCCTTCCGCTCGGGATGCT
The DNA here is from genome assembly GCA_049513775.1 of Candidatus Acidiferrum sp. Classification (GTDB taxonomy): domain Bacteria; phylum Acidobacteriota; class Terriglobia; order Acidiferrales; family UBA7541; genus Acidiferrum. The sequence continues at coordinate 9,297 of JBEKVU010000024.1, read as the reverse complement.
TCACAAGAAAGATGTGTCCCACCCGTTGCCCGTCGACTTCCGCGATCCAGCAACGCTCGCGGCTGGCGTCAAAGTTGGCGATGAAATCGCTGGTGATGCGGGCCACCAGTCCCTCGAAGGTTCCATCCCAACCATATTCCTCTGCGTACGCCACTCCTTCGCTCTGCACCACCCACCCCATGTCCCCGACACGGTGGGGGCGCAGAACGTAGGGGGCAGGCTGACGATCCGTCTTCATGAGAATGTGCTCCACGGTCTGCATGCAGTCGATCAGGCGCGTGCGCACAGATGGCGGGAGCTCCGCGAGAATCGTGCGCGCCTGGCGTTCAGAAAAGCCATTCAGCGTTTTGAAAGCCGCTCGCCCTTGTTTTGTAAGGATGAGTTCTGAGAATCGGCCGTCTTTGGCGGAGGTTTCGCGCTTCAACAAGCCTGAACCCTCGAACTTGGCCAAAACGCGGCTGAGATAACCGGGGTCCATGCCCAATTCTTCGGCGATGGCTTTTGCTTTGGGCTCGCTGCGCGTGGCGAGCTCGTAGATCACGCGCGCCTCCGGCAAGCTGTAGCGGGTATTGAAGAGCCCTTCGTTCAGCGTGCCGATGTACCGCGTGTACATGCGTGTGAAGCGGCGAAAAGTGGCGATGTCGCCTTGTAAGGCTTGCAGGGCTGGAGACGGCAGCGCGGGAGACGGTAACGCCGGGGGCCGGGTTGCGCGGGACTGTCGTGCTCGGAGCACCATGCGGTAAAGCGTCAACTATTTATTTGCTTTTGTCAACTATCTTCGCTAGGCCTTCCAGCGGCGCACACCGAGCGTAGCGGCCTACAAGGAGCGCAGCAATTTATACAGCTCGTTGGCGGCGTCGAAATCCGCTTCGAGTTCGCGAGAGTTGAGCCGCTCACGCAAGTCATCGAGACGTCGCGCGAAGAGATCCAACTCCGCAGAAAGAATCTCGCGATTGGTAAGAATAATGTCGCGCCACGTTGCGTAAGGACTGCCGGCGAGCCGCAACGAATCGCGCAGGCCCGGACCGGCGAGCGTGATGGGCAGCCCGTTTTCGTCGAGGCGGTCGTAGAGGAAACTCGCCAGCGCCACGGCGGCCAGTTGCGGAAGGTGCGAGGCGAGGCCTACCGCGTAGTCGTGTTGTTGCGCGCCCAGCCACAGCGGCCGCGCACCAATTTTTTCCAAAAGTTTGACGAACGCGGTTACACGCGCGTCGCGCGGGGATTTTTCTTCTCCCGCGTGGGCTTCCCCGATCAGCGCGTAGGTTTGCCCCTGAAACATATCCGCGCTGGCGTTGCTGATTCCGGAGACTTCGCGTCCAGCCATGGGATGGCCGCCAAGAAAAATCGGTCCGCTCGCCACATGGAAAAGTTCCGTTGCGGAATGCACGATGCGCAGCTTGGTGCTGCAAGCATCCGTGACCAGCGCGTGTGGCGCGGCATGTTTGGCAATCTCCGGCAGCAGATCGAGCGTCGCGCCAATCGGCAGCGCAATGTACACCAGGTCTGCGCCTTGCAACGCCGCGGCGAGATCGCCGTGAGGCGCCTCGTCAATCGCTCCGCGAGCCTTGGCATCCCGCGCGGTTTCAGCGCGATCCCAACCGCTAATGTGCAGGTCAGTCGCATATTGTTTCAACGCCAGCGCGAAGGAGCCGCCGATCAGCCCGGTACCCAAAATGGTTATCCGTCGAATAAGATGCGCGGAAGGCATGAGTTTTACGACGCTCAGGCCGCCATGGTGCGGCCGATGGCTGGAGCGATGATGCGCAGCTCACGCATCAACTGCTCGAACTGCGCGGGGTCCAGCGATTGCGCGCCGTCAGAGAGCGCATGATCCGGGTCGTTGTGAACCTCGATAAGCAGGCCGTCAGCACCTGCGGCCACTGCGGCGCGCGCCATCGCGGCTACTTTGTCGCGCCGGCCCGTGCCGTGCGATGGGTCAGCCATCATGGGCAAGTGCGAAAGCTTTTTGATGACGGGAATTGCAGCGATATCGAAGGTATTGCGTGTGTAGGTTTCAAAGGTGCGAATGCCCCGCTCGCACAGCGCCACATTGAAATTTCCACCCGCCAACATATATTCCGCGCTGAGCAAAAGTTCTTCCATCGTGGCGGACATCCCGCGCTTCAGCAGCACGGGCTTTCGGGTTTCGCCTAGCGCCCGCAATAAAAAATAATTTTGCATGTTGCGCGCGCCCACCTGAAACATGTCCACATAATCGGACATCATTGGGATCTGTGAGAGGTCCATCACCTCGCTGACCGTAAACAGGCCGTGCTTTTCCGCAGCCTGCTTCATCATCTCCAAACCTTTTTCGCCGAGTCCCTGGAACGCGTACGGCGAGGTGCGCGGCTTGAACGCCCCTCCACGCAGAATTTTCGCGCCGGATTTCGCGATGCTCTCGGCGATAGCGTTGATCTGTTCCGGCGATTCAACAGAGCACGGACCAGCTGCAATCACCACGTCCGCTCCGCCGATTTTCACCCCGCGTCCCAAATCGATCACCGTGCCGTCCGGCCGGAACTGCCGACTGGCCAACTTAAACGGCTGCGTGATGCGCATCACCTCGCGCACGCCGTCCAGCAATTCAAAATCGCGGTGATCGAAATCCCGGTGCACGCCCACGGCGCCCAGCACCGTGTGCGATTCCCCCGTCGAACGATGCACGTTAAAGCCGCTGCCAATCAGGCGATCGATCACCTGTTGAATTTGCGCGTCCGTCGCGCCTTCTTGCATCACGATAACCATGGATCAGATCGTTCCCTTCTGTTTGCTGACTGGCCGGGAAAGGAGGTTGAAAAACGGCAACGCTGCTTTCGTCGGGAAAATTTGTGGCTGCAACGAATCTCGTACGTCGGTAGCCTGTTCGGGTTTGGCTATCGGCCGCTCGGTTTTGGTGCTGAAAAATTCAGGCCGTACTGGATTCAGCTGGCTCCTCGCGAACGAACCTTCCTCTGGGAAGCCCCACCCCCAAGCCGTACGGAACTCATACCCAAGGTAAACCAGGCTTCCCGCTTTATCGAAACAATAGGCCGTGTATGCCCAGAAGTCTTGGCTCGGTTCTACGACCCTAACGAGCATATTCCCGTCGGGCGCCAAGCAAATCTGCGCGCCGCTGCTGCCAACATCAAGCTGCATTTCGGGAATGCTTTTGACCTCCGGATATTCACGCCAAAGCCCCCGTTCGTCGATGGCCGCGAAAGTTCTTGCTGCCGGCCCTTGGTAGTTCACCCCACACCATGGGGCAACCTGGCCCTGGAACGCCCGTGTATTCAAGCCGCAGAGCACACACGCGACTAGAGCTAAGATGTGATGCATCCTCATTGATCTCTGCAATCTTTAACGTTTCCCGCCAGAGTCTTCACTATCTACGCCCGGTTCTTTGTGCATCGCGTCCCGCTCCGCCGCACGCGCCTCGTCGATGATGCGCTCAAAAAGCCGGCGAATCGCAGCGTTAGAAAGCGGCCCAGGATTCGCGCGCTCCGCGTTCTGCAAAACTTCTTTCTCGCGATCCGGCTGATACAGCGGCAATTTCGCCGCCTGCTTCAGCTTCCCAATCTCCAGCGCGCAGTAGGATCGCGCATTCAACAACTCCACAAGCTGGCGGTCGATCTCATCGATGCGGCGTCGCCAGTCACTTAAATTCATGCCGCGGCCCAGCCTCTCGCGCCATCCGAAGCCCTTGTAGGGGCGGAGCAAGCTGCGCCCCGTCTCGGCATGAAGCTAGCCATACCACGGATCATTTGCCGACTCCAGTTGGCGCTTCGCGCTTGGAAAGTCCATGACGCGCCGCTTCCTTGAGAGCACGCATGCGCAAACTCAGCGCTTTTGCAGCAGCGTGCGGCGAGGTCGCAGTCTCAATCTCAGAAACCAGCGCCGAACCAACCACCGCCGCATCCGCCAATCCGCCGAGCATCGCAACGTGCCCCGGCAACGAAATCCCAAAGCCCACCGCCAGCGGCAAGGAGGTCGCATTTCGCGCACGCCGCAACAGCGCGGGCAGATCGTCAGGCATGGCGTCCTTAGCGCCCGTCACGCCCGTGCGCGAAATAATATAGAGGAAACCAGAAGACACCGCGGCAATCTTCGCCAACCGCTCCGCATCCGAAGTCGGCGCCGCCAGAAAAACGGTGTCGAGTGCATGACGCGCAAGAATCTCGCGATAGTCCGCCGACTCTTCCGGCGTAAGGTCGGTAATCAACACACCATCCGCGCCCGCAGCTGAAGCCGCCACGGCAAACTTTTCGAGCCCCATGTGCAAAACCGGGTTGTAGTAGCTGAACAACACCAGCGGCACTTGCGACGTCTTTCGGATGCGCGCCACCAGTTCGATCACACCGGCTAGCGTCGTACCAGCACGCAACGCCCGTTCACTGGCGCGTTGAATCGTTGGTCCATCCGCCAACGGATCGCTAAACGGCACACCCAGCTCAATCACGTCCGCGCCAGCCTCCGCCAACGCCAAAACGTAATCCAGCGTAGCGTCCAGCGATGGATCGCCCGCCGTAATGTACGCCACGATGCCAAGTTCCCCGCTCTTAGGCAATTGCGCGAAGCGGCGAGAGATGCGCGTCGAATTTGCGGGCGTAGGTGTCATGCCTTTGCTTCGAGAATTTCGATTCGTCAGAGATTAGAGCAGGCGCTGATATGTGTCCATGTCCTTGTCGCCGCGCCCAGAAACATTCAAGATCACCAACTCATCTTTGGACATCGCGGGCGCGCGTTCCAGCAATCCCGCTAGCGCGTGCGCCGATTCGAGCGCGGGAATAATCCCTTCCGTGCGCGCAAGCAAACGCGCAGCAGCGAGCGCGGCATCATCCGAAACCGCTGCATAGCTCGCACGGCTTTGATCCGCGAGCCACGCGTGCTCCGGCCCGATCGCGGGGTAATCAAGGCCCGCACTGATGGAATGCGTGCCGGCGATTTGCCCATCTTCGTTCTGCAAAACGTAAGTGTAGGTGCCTTGCAGCACGCCGGGGCGCGCCCCTCTAAATCCCTGGTGCGCGGCGAGCCGTGCGGCGTGTTCGCCCAAACCATTGCCGCGACCGCCGGCTTCGATGCCCACCATCTTCACATCCGCATCGCGCAAAAAATTATAAAAAAGCCCAATCGCGTTGGAGCCGCCGCCAACGCAAGCAAAGAGATGCGTCGGCAGTCGCTTCTCCGCTAGCAAAATTTGTTCGCGCGCTTCCCGCCCGATCACCGATTGAAAATCGCGCACCATCGTCGGATAAGGATGCGCGCCCAGCACCGAGCCCAGCAGGTAATGCGTGTTGCGAATATTGGTAACCCAATCGCGCATCGCTTCGTTGATGGCGTCTTTAAGCGTCCGGCTGCCGGAGGAAACGCCCACCACGTGCGTACCCAACACGCGCATGCGCACCACGTTCAGCGCCTGGCGAGCCATATCTTCCGTGCCCATGTACACGACGCACTCGAGCCCCAGGTGCGCGGCAATCGTCGCCGAAGCCACGCCGTGCTGCCCCGCGCCAGTTTCCGCGATGATGCGCGGCTTGCCCATTTTGCGCGCCAGCAAACCCTGCCCAATAGCGTTGTTGATTTTGTGCGCGCCAGTGTGCAGCAAATCTTCGCGCTTCAAATAAATCCGCGGGCCGCCAAGTTTCTCGGTCAGACGCGCAGCAAACTGCAGCGGTGTGGGTCGACCAGCAAAATCTTTCAGCAAATCGGAAAACTGTTTTTGGAAAGCAGGATCATTCTTCGCACTCTCGTAAGCGCGCTCCAGCTCGAGCAGCGGCACCATCAGCGTCTCGGGCACGTAGCGGCCCCCGTAAGGACCGAAACGCCCCGGCGCAACGCTTGGTGTTTGTAGTATGGAACTCATGCTCCGCTTTCTTTCAGTAGCACAGGCACTCCCGGTAGGGCGCGGTTGAAGCCGACGGCAAAACACAGCCGCAAGGCAAGAGCGCCCATCCTACGAATTCCTCACACGTTCTTTGCCGCGGGCACATCGAGCTGCGTTTCCGTGCGCCGCACTTCCTGAATAAATTCGCGCAGTTGACCGTGATCTTTCCGCCCAGGCTTCGTTTCGACGCCGCTCGCCACGTCCACCCCGTAAGGACGCACAAAACGAATCGCCTCACCCACATTCTCTACCGTCAACCCGCCAGCTAAAATGATACGGTGCGCCCCAGCCGCCTTTTGCGCCGTTAGCCAATCCGCGCGATGGCCCGTGCCGCCATATTGGCCTGCTTCGTCAGCATCCAGTAAAAAGGCCGCGGCGACGCGATATTCTTCCAGCTTTTCGAGAGGGAAATCCGCGGCGACGCGAAACGCCTTAATCACTTTCAACATGCGCGAAAGCTCGGCTACCACCTCCGGCGTCTCGTCGCCATGCAGTTGCGCCGTCCCAAATCGCACGTCGCGATATAGCGCCGCCACATCCGCGGCCGAAGCATTCACAAACACGCCCACGGACTCCACATTGCCCGGCAAGCGAATGCGAATCTTCGCGGCATCTGCTTTTGCGATGAATCGCGGACTACGCGGATAAAAATTAAGCCCCAGCGAATTCGCGCCCGCATCCACGGCAGCTTTGGCGTCCGCGTAGTTCGTGATTCCGCAAATTTTTACCAGGACCATAGCTTCAGGCCAGCCGCGGCGCGGTCAGAAGCGTGGCCAAAGCGGCTCCGGGTTCAGGAGCAACCATCAATTGTTCCCCAATCAGAAACGCATCGAAACCCGCTGCACGCAATTTCATCAGGTCGCCGTGCGTCCGCAGGCCGGACTCGCTGATCGCGAGGCAACTATCCGGAATACGCTCGATCAACTCAAAGGACGTCGCCACGTCCACCGCCAGCGTGCGCAAATCGCGATTATTCACGCCGATAATCAGCGCATCGGCCGCCAGCGCGCGCTCCAGCTCGGCCGCCGTATGCACCTCCACGATCGCTTCCATCTTCAACTCGCGGCCCAGCGCCAGCAGCTCCCGCAGCAATCCATCCGGCAGCGCCGCCACAATCAGCAGAAAACTATCGGCGTCATTGGCCCGCGTCTCCCACACCTGCCAGGTATCGAAGATAAAATCCTTGCGCAGCACCGGCACGTTCACCGCCTTGCGCGCGTCGCGCAGATTTTTCAGCGAGCCGCCGAAGAATTCGCCTTCTGTCAACACGGAAAGCGCTGCCGCACCCGCGCCGCAAAGGTCGACAGCCAGCTCCACCGGCGCAAACGGTTCACGCAAAACTCCGCGCGAGGGCGACGCCGGCTTCAACTCCGCGATAACATTTAATTGTTCGCGCGCGCCATTTCCAAAAAGCGCCGCGGGAAAATCACGCAAGGGAGTCGCCGCTTTCACGCCATACTTCAGCGCCGTCTCCGGCAGCACCATTTTGCGGTGCTGCACTTCCGCACGCCGGGCTTCCAAAATACGGTCCAGCACCGTTCCAGTTGGAATAGGTGTGCTCACAAGGGATAGTTTGTATGCTAGGAGTGTGCAGCAAGCGTGTCAAATCACACGCAAGCACGGGGCCTTTGTAGTGGCGCAGCATGCTGCGCGCTTTTTTCGCCCCGTAGGGGCACGACATGTCGTGCCCGCAACACCCGGGCGTAAAAATTCACCGTTACACGCGAATGTGGCGCATCAAACAATCGCGTGTTGATCGATCGAAAATCATCCAGGAGACCGAATGGGGTTCCGCGAAGAGTTTGAACCGTTGCTCGAAAGCATCGCGCAAGAGGCCGACGCCATCGCCATGCGCTACTTCCGCACCACCGACGTGCGCGTCGACCGCAAAGGCGACGGCTCGCCGGTAACCCAAGCCGACCGCGCCGTCGAAGAAATGGCCCGCGCAAAAGTCACCGCCTCCGGCCTGCCACTCGACGTGCTCGGCGAAGAAATGGGCGGCGCCGACGCCAAAGCCGCCAGCGCTTCGGGCCGCGCGCGCCTGATCATCGATCCCATCGACGGCACGGAAGAATTTTCGCGCGGCATTCCCACGTTCGGCACCTTGCTGGGTATCGAACTCGCCGGCGAAATCGTCGCCGGAATCGCCAGCGCCCCCGGGTTGGGCACGCGTTGGTCCGCGTATCGCGGCCACGGCGCCTACCGCAACGGAACACCCATCCACGTCTCCACGCGTGCGTCTCTTGACGCGGCCATGGTCTTCTGCACCGGCACCGGCCCGAAGAAAACTCCCGTGATGCGCGCCAGGCTGCGCAGCCTACTGGACACCGCGCGCAACGGCCGCTCTCTCGGCGGTTTCTGGCAGCACATGCTCGTAGCGCAAGGCTCCATCGAAGTCGCCGTCGATCTCACGAGCATGCCGTGGGATTTAGCCCCGCTCGGCCTGATCGTCGAAGAAGCCGGCGGCCGTTCGACCAACATCCGTGGTGAACGCACCATCTACACCGGCGAATTCGTCAGCACCAACGGTCTGCTGCATGACGCCATCCTGGCCATCCTAAGTTGACCATGCCCGCAAAACTCCAAGCCGCAACCGCATCGCGCCGAAAATGCAGGGCTGGGCGGAGCCCTGCGGCTTTAGATGCAGCGGGGACGAGCCGTTCCGACGCGCCGTTGCCATCCGGGTCGTTGCTGGGCGTAGTCGCCGAAGAGGTCGTAAGCTGCCGCAAATGCCCGCGCCTGGTCGTCTATCGCGAAAAAATAGCGCAGGAAAAACGCCGCGCCTTCCGCGACTGGACCTACTGGGGCAAACCCATCCCGGGTTTCGGCGATCCCCACGCCAAGCTTTTCATTCTCGGCCTCGCACCCGCCGCGCACGGCGGCAATCGCACCGGACGCGTCTTCACCGGTGATCGCTCCGCCGATTTTCTCTTCGCCGCGCTTTACGAAGCCAGCTTCGCCAATCAACCGACGTCCGTCAAGCGCGACGACGGCCTGCAACTCTCCGGCTGTTACATCGGCGCCGCCTGCCGTTGCGCCCCTCCAGCCAACAAGCCGCTGCCGCAAGAAATGCTAAATTGCCGCCCCTACCTAGAACGCGAACTCGAGATTTTGCAGCCGCGCGCTCTGCTCGCTCTCGGCAAAATCGCCTGGGACGCCTATCTCGACATCCTAAAGCAGCGTAACGTCATCGCCTCCCGCGCACCCTACGTCTTCGGCCACGGCGCCGAAGCCGCCCTACCTGCCCCGTGGCCCCGCCTCTTCGGCATCTACCACCCCAGCCAGCAAAACACGCAAACCGGAAAAGTCACCCCCGCCATGTACGCCCAAGTCCTCCAACGCCTCCGCGACTTCCTCACCGACTAGCGCAACAGCACCGTCATTCGGAGCGAAACAGGCCGACGCTTTTGCCTTTCCCGTTCGCTTCCTGCGAACGG
>JBEKVU010000023.1:0-17886 GCA_049513775.1 Candidatus Acidiferrum sp. | reverse complement strand
CGCAACGCCAAGGGCGCGGAGTTTGACCGCCTATTTCTGGAAGGAATGATTCAGCATCACGGCGGGGCGCTGACCATGGTGAAGGATCTCTTTGACACGCCGGGCGCGGGGCAGGACGCCGAGCTATTCAACTTCGCGACAGATGCGGACAACACGCAACGCGCGGAGATCAAGATTATGCAGGGAATGCTAGAGAGCAAATCTTCCGAGGAGAAACGATGAACCGAGGGTCCAGTGTTGCGCTTCATACAGCGGCGGCGGCGCTTATGTTTTGCTTCGGTGTGAGCCGGCTGACCGCGCAGGCCGAGAAACCAGCGACCCCGCCCGCTGCAACACCAGCGCCCGCCGGACAGGCTCCCGCAAGCGAGCCCGGCGCGAAGGAGCCCGAGGAGGAAGACAGAAACCCCTTTGCTCCCGAGCCTGCTCCGACTCTGCCACCGGGGATGACGGGATCGGACGCGAACGATCCGCGCGCCAAGCTGACGCCGGGCATGTATGACGCGGGCGAAACGTCGATGGGCCTCAAGCACCTGACACTGCTGAAAAAGCCGGACGCGTTTCAGCTTGGGACAGATAATCCCGACGATCCCAAGGTGGAGAAAACGATTGGCCAACTGGGCCTCGGCAATATGGCGAAACTCCCGAAGCCGATACACCTGATGCTCGCGCAACTGGCGTTCGCAAATTCTGACTTCGCGTTCCAGGGCACGCACCTCTTCCAAGGCAATTTTTATGGCGTGAACGTCTACGACATAGCTAATCCCGCGAACACCAAGTTGCTGACGACGCTGGTTTGCCCGGGCGGCCAGGGGGATGTGTCGGTGTACAAAAACCTGCTGTTCATGTCCGTGGAGATGCCGAATGGCCGGCTCGATTGCGGCACGCAAGGATTTCCGCCCGAGCCTCCACCTCCGGCCGATGAGGAAAAAGGAAAAGAAAAAAAGCACCGTATTCCCGTTGCGCAGAAAGATCGCTTCCGCGGCGTGCGAGTCTTTGACATTTCCGACGTCAAGAATCCCAAACAAGTGGCCGCCGTGCAGACGTGCCGCGGATCGCACACGCATACTCTGGTGGTCGACCCGAACGACAAAGACAACGTTTATATCTATGTCTCGGGCACTTCCTTCGTGCGGCAGCCGGAAGAACTGGCTGGGTGCACCGATGACAAGACGGGCAAAGATCCGAACGCGGCGCAGTTCCGCATCGAAGTGATCAAGGTCCCGGTGGCGGCGCCGCAGGATGCGAAGGTGGTATCCAGCCCGCGCGTGTTTATCGATGCGCGCACGGGCGCGATGAACGGCCTGAACAACGGCGGCACGCACGGAAAGAAAGGCGCGGAAAAGCCGGCGGATACCGACCAGTGTCACGACATCACGGTGTACTCGGCGATTGGGCTGGCGGCGGGCGCGTGCTCCGGGAACGGGATTCTGCTGGACATCAGCGATCCGATTCATCCGAAGCGGGTGGATGCGGTGAACGATCCGAATTATTCTTACTGGCACTCCGCTTCTTTTTCGAATGATGGAAGCAAGGTGGTCTTTACCGACGAGTGGGGCGGCGGGTTGGGTGCGCGCTGCCGCGCGAACGACCCCAACAAGTGGGGCGCGGACGCCATCTTCCGCTTGAAAGACGACAAGCTGAGCTTCGCAAACTATTACAAGCTGCCCGCCGCGCAAAGCGACACGGAAAACTGCGTGGCACACAACGGCTCACTGATTCCCGTCCCTGGCCGCGACATCGAAGTGCAGGCTTGGTATCAAGGCGGGATTTCCGTGATGGACTTCACCGATCCGGCGCAACCATTTGAGATTGCCTATTTCGATCGCGGGCCGATTGACCCGAAGACGCTGGTGCTTGGCGGGTATTGGTCGGCGTATTGGTACAACGGCAGCATTTACGGCTCGGAAATTGCGCGCGGCCTAGATGTCTTCGAACTGACGCCGACAAAGTTTCTGACGCAGAATGAAATCGACGCGGCGAAAGCGGTGCAGCTAAGCGACCTGAACGTACAGGACCAGCAGAAGATTGTGTGGCCTGCGAAGCTGGTGGTGGCCAAAGCGTATGTGGACCAGTTGTCCCGCTCGCAGGGCCTGGCGGCAGACCAAATTGCGGCACTACAGAAGGCGATGAGCGGCAACAAGGTGGCGAAGTTGAAAAGCATGGTGCCGTCGCTTGAAAAGAGCGCCGACGCTGCGAAGAGTCCTGTTGACGCCAAGCGCTTGCATGACTTGGCGGACCTGCTGAGTCATCTGTCCGCGTAACAAATGGCGAAGCGGGTGCACTGTATGCGCTCGCTTCCTTCCCGTTTGGCCGAAGAAACTCCGCTGCGTCTATGAAATGCGCCGGTGCGCTGGTAATCAAGCCTGCGCGCTCGCTTTTTCCTGCTACACTTTCCGCTGTCGGCAATCGAGTAAGCGACACGCGGGACTACCACCATGGCTGCAGTTTCTCCGTCTGTTGTTAAGGCTCCTCTAAGACTACCTCCCGGCCCTAAAGGGCATTTTTTGCTCGGCAACTTGGCGGCGGTGTCGCGCGATTGGCTGGGTTTTTATTCGCGCTGCGCCAAAGAGTTTGGCGACGTGGTGCAGCTGCGCTATCTGCATGTGCCTATCTGTCTGGTGATGCATCCGCGGGACATTGAGTACGTGCTGGTGACCAATCCTGGCAACTTCACGAAGTCCGCGGACTATCGGGCACTGTCTCGCGTGCTGGGCAATGGCTTGCTGACCAATGAAGGAAAGCCGTGGCAGCGGCAGCGCGGCTTGATCCAGCCGGCATTCCGTCGCGAGAGTATTCTGTCCTATGCAGCGGTGATGACGCGCGCCACGCGGGGTATGCTGGATGGTTGGAGAGATGGCGAAACGCGCAACGTGCATGCGGACATGATGGCGTTGACGCTCGAGATTGTTGCGCAGTGCCTGTTTGGCGCGGAGGTCGCCGATGTTGCCGGTCGCGTGGGCCACGCTATGGAAGTGGTAACCGACCGCTTCATGATCGATGCCGGGCACGCCCTGTTGCTCCCGTTTGACCTGCCCGATTTTTTGGCGCCGTCGCGGAGCAACGCCATCCGCGATCTGAACCAAATCATCAACGGCATTGTCCGCGAGCGACGCGCCTCGCAACAATCGCGTGGGGACTTACTGGATGCGTTGCTGAGTGCGCGCGACGCTGAAGACCAGCCCATGAGCGACACGCAGTTGCGCGATGAGGTGATGACGCTCTTTCTAGCGGGGCACGAAACCACGGCCCTCTCCCTGTCGTGGACGTGCTACCTGATCGCGCAGCACCCGCAGGTCGAGGCTCAGCTGGTTGAGGAGTTGCAAGCCGTTCTCGGCGACGGCGCGCCTGGGCCACAAGATGTTCCGCGGCTCCGCTACACGGAAATGGTGCTCAAGGAATCGATGCGGCTGTATCCCGCGGTATGGGGCATCGGGCGCCGGGCGATTGCGGAGTGCGAAATCGGCGGCTATCGTGTGGCCGCGGGAACGAACATTTTCATTTTTCAAGCATTGACGCAGCGCGATCAGCGATTTTTTTCTGATGCGGACGCGTTCGATCCCGAGCGTTGGCGCGAAGATCCTGTGCGCGGCGGCAAGATTCCGCGATTCGCGTATTTTCCATTTGGCGGCGGGCCGCGCGTTTGTGTCGGCGCGGCGTTCGCAATGCTGGAGGCCACGTTGCTGCTGGCCATGGTGCAGCGCGAGTTTCATTTTGACCTCGTGCCTGGGCACGTTGTGAAACCTCTGGCGTCCGTGACGTTGCGGCCCAAGGATGGCATTCGCGTGACCGTACGACGACGGCAGGGCTTGGGCGCTTGACGGCAGTAACCCGGCTTTCGATCTCCGTGGCCGATCAGGAACTGCCGCTTGCGGCCCATGCAGAGCTCGGCTGATAAAATTGACGCTGCCGGATTTTTCCCCGTATAGTCAAGGATTACCCGAAACACAAATTTGTGCGTGTGTGGGCAGGGTTTTTCTTAGGAGCGATTGGAATCATGGGTCGGGAGATTGCCAAGGGATATGAGCCGCAGTTGATCGAGCCGCGCTGGGCGGAGTATTGGGTGCGCGAGGAATTGTTCAAGGCGGACGCGACGGCGCAGACGGGCGGGAGGGTGTTTTCCATCGTGATTCCGCCGCCCAATGTGACCGGGTCGCTGCATATCGGGCACATGTTGGACCACACGGAGATTGATATTTTGACGCGCTGGCACCGCATGCGCGGTTACAACACCTTGTATTTGCCGGGGACGGATCACGCGGGAATTTCCACGCAGCGCGTGGTGGTGCGGCAGCTCGCCGAGCGCGGCATCGATTACCAGAAGCTGGGGCGGGACGAGTTTGTGGCGCAGGTGTGGAAGTGGCGCGAGGAGAGCGGCGAGACGATTCTGGGGCAGATGAAGCACATTGGCGAAAGCTGCGATTGGTCGCGGCTGAAATTTACGCTGTCGCCGGAGCTTTCGCGCGTTGTGATTGAAGTTTTTGTGCGGCTATATGAAGAAGGATTGATTTATCGCGAGACGCGGCTGGTGAACTGGTGCCCGGTTTGTTTGACGGTGCTGAGCGATTTGGAGGTTTTGCACGAAGAGCGGGCTGGATTTTTGTGGCACATTCGCTATCCCGTGGTGGAGAGCGATTCGTCGGTGGTGGTGGCCACCACGCGGCCGGAAACCATGTTGGGAGATACGGCGGTGGCCGTGCATCCGCTCGACGAGCGCTATGGCGCGCTCATCGGCAAAAGGGTGCGCTTGCCGATGGTGAATCGCGAGATTGCGATTATTGGCGATGACATGGTGGATCGCGAGTTTGGAACCGGCGCGGTGAAGATTACGCCGGCGCATGATCCGAACGATTTTGCGGTCGGCAAACGTCATGGACTGGAAGAAATTGACGTGATGACCGCGGACGGCAAGATCAACGCGAACGGCGGCGCCTACGCGGGCCTCGAGCGGTTCGCGGCACGAAAGAAAATTGTCGCGGACCTCGAAGAGCAAGGCTACCTGGTAAAGGTCGAGCCGCATGCGCACGCGGTCGGTATCTGCGAACGCAGCAAGACGGTGGTTGAGCCGCGTATTTCCACGCAATGGTTTTGCGCGATGAAAGAGTTGGCTGCGCCGGCGATCGCGGCAGTGCGCGACTATGCGCCGGGGCGCGAGAATACCATCAACATTATTCCGGATAACCGCCGCACCGAATTCTTGAATTGGCTGGAGAACATCCGCGATTGGACGATTTCGCGCCAACTTTGGTGGGGCCATCGCATTCCGGCGTGGCACTGCGGCGTTTGTGCGAAGATCACCGTCGCGCGTACCGCTCCCAAGAACTGCTCGCACTGCGGTTCGGCGCAATTAACGCAGGACCCGGACGTTTTGGACACTTGGTTTAGCTCGGCGCTGTGGCCTTTTTCCACTTTAGGTTGGCCGGAACAAACCGCCGATTTCGCGACCTACTATCCCACGTCCGCGCTGATTACGGGCTACGACATTTTGTTTTTCTGGGTCGCGCGCATGGCCATGATGGGGATTCATTTCACCGGGCGTGTACCGTTCAAAACCGTATACCTGCATTCTCTGGTGCGCACCGCGTCTGGCGAGAAAATGTCCAAGTCCAAAGGCACCGGACTCGATCCCGTGGCGTTGAATCAACAGTACGGCACCGACGCCATGCGCTTTTGCTTGGCGTCGATGGCCGCGCCCGGAACCGATATCGTCTTAAGCGATGACCGGCTCGCTGGTGCGCGCAATTTCGCCAATAAAATTTGGAACGCGGCGCGCTTTTTGTTCGTGAACCTCGATAAATTTGAGGCGGGCGGCACGTCGCTGGAAGTTTTGGCGGGACCCGACGTGCGCGCGGGAGCGCCGTATGCCTTCGGCGCCGCGGTGCCGTTGGCCGACGCGTGGCTCTTTTCGCGCCTGGCGCGCACCATTGCCACCGTAAATGATGCTTTGGAAGAATTTCGCTTTCACGAGGCGGCGTCAAGCGTCTACCAGTTTTTCTGGGGAGATTTTTGCGATTGGTACATCGAGTGGGTGAAGCCGGAGCTGCTTTCGGCGGACCGCGCACGCGCGGTGGTGTCCTGGAAGAATTTGTTTGCGGCGTTTGACGCGGCGCTGCGCCTGCTGCACCCGTTCATGCCGTTTTTGACCGAGGAACTGTGGCATCAGTTGCCGCAGCGTGCGGGCGCAAAATCGATTGCCCTGGATGAGTCTCCACAGATTGGCGCACCGTGGCTAAGTGCCGACGCGGAGCGCGAAGTCACATTCTTGCAGAACGTGATCGGGGCGGTGCGGAACATTCGCGCGGAGATGAAACTCGATCCAAAGAAGAAAGTGGAAGCGGATGTCTCCGTCGCCGACGCGCGATTGCTGGCGGTGGCGGAAGCGCACCGCGATTTTCTGGTGCGGCTGGCGCTGCTTTCGGAGCTACGTTTGACCGGGCAGAAGTTGGCGGCGGCCGGCGGCGCGGCGCGCTCGACGGCGGAATTTGACGTGCGCATTGCGTTTGCGGCAGAGGCCGTGGACGTAGGCGCGGAGTTGGCGCGCCTGAAAAAAGAGATTGAAGGTTTGGAGAAAGCCATCCTGGCCAAGGAAAAACAATTGGGCGATGAGACGTTTTTGTCGAGAGCGCCGGAGAAAATTGTCAACGGGTTGAAGGCTACCTTGGAGCAGCAGAAGATCGAGTTGCGCAAATTGATTGAGAGACGTAGCGAGATCGAACGGTAAGAAGATTCAATACGTTGCGCTGAGGACTATGCGTCATGCGAATGGAAGCCCGGCACCGACAGACTGCTGGCGCCTTTTAGTTTGATCGAAATGAATGGCCAAGAAAAAGACTAGCGAGGTGACCGATCGCCGGCTGGCCGCACTGGTCACACTGTTGGCGGACAACGCCACAATAGTGATCAGTGGCGCCCGCATTGCGCGTGAGCTTGGCGTTTCCAGGACGAGCGTCTGGCGCTGGGTCACACGCCTTCGCGAATTAGGAGTCCAGGTCAAGGGACACGCGGCCACGGGGTATTTCTTGGAGTCCATCGCGGATATTCTGACCCCAGAGTTGCTGCGCAAGCGATTGAAGGGCAGTTTATTCGGCAAGCACGTATGGCATTTTTTTCGCACTGATTCGACCAATCGCGTGGCCTTCGACCTCGGTCACGCTGGCGAACCGGAAGGCGCCGTCGTGGTGGCGGAGGAACAGTCCGCGGGGCGCGGGCGCGCCGGCCGGGCGTGGCACTCGGAACGCGGCACGGGCATTTACGTGACGCTTTTGCTGCGCCCGAGGCTGGCACCAGTCCAGGCGCCGCTATTAACGATGATGGCGGGCATCAGCGCGCAATCGGCCGTGGCGGCCGTTACCGGCCTGAACGTAGATCTAAAGTGGCCGAACGATCTGCTGATTGCCGGAAAAAAAGTTGGTGGCATCCTCACCGAGATGTACGCCGAGCCCACTTTGGTGAAATTTGTGATCGTCGGGATTGGCTTGAATGTGAATCAGGAGAAGTTCCCAACCGAGCTCACCGCGGTTGCGACCTCACTGCGCGCCGAGACCGGCAGGAGGCAATCGCGCATGGAGGTCCTGGTGCGGTTGCTGCGCGAATTTGAGGCAGACTACAATCGCTTCTTGCGCGAAGGCTCGGCCGGCGTGGTACAGAAATTTGAACAAGTCTCCACGTACGCGCGAGGAAAGAGGGTCCGCGTGGCGATGGGAACTGAAACGTTTTCCGGGATCACGGCGGGACTGACGCCGGAAGGTTTGCTGCGCGTTGCACGGGAGAATGGTGAGACCGTCACGGTGATCGCGGGCGACGTGACGGAGACGCGGTGAAGACCGTGCCGTGATGGTCCCCGGCCCCGCGTTTTCGGGGCAAGCCCCGCGCACGACAAAAACCTCTGCGGAGACAGGATTTTCTATGCTGCTGACGATTGATGTGGGGAACACCAACACCGTTCTCGGCGTATTCCGAGGCGAGCAATTGATGGCCAATTGGCGCCTGACCACCGCGCGCCAACAAACCGTCGACGAATATGGCGTTCTCACCCGCAATCTTTTTTCGCTGGCCGGACTGGACCGCGATGCGATTGGCGGAGTAATCATCAGCTCCGTTGTTCCGCCGGTAAATTGGACCCTGGGCGAAATGGCCAAGAAATATTTGGGCCGACGCGCGCTGTTTGTCGAACCGGGCGTGAAAACTGGTATGGCCGTGCTGGTCGACAGTCCTCTTGAAGTAGGCGCGGATCGCATCGTGAACGGTGTTGCGGCATTCCATGAATACGGCGGTCCCTGCATCGTGGTGGATTTTGGCACCGCCATCACGTTTGATGTGATTTCGGCAAAGGGAGAATACTTGGGCGGCGTAATTGCGCCGGGGCTTGGAATCTCTTCAGAGGCGCTCTTTGCGCGTGCGGCACGTTTGCCACGCGTCGAAATCAAAGATCCCGGCAAAGTCATTGGCACAAATACCGTCACGCACATGCAGGCCGGCTTGTACTACGGCGCGGTTGATATGGTGGACGGCATGCTTACGCGCATGAAGGCGGAACTCGGCCGCGATGCGTTGGTGATCGCCACCGGAGGTCAAGCCAAGCTCGTCGCGCGCGGCTCGAAGCACATTCAGCACACGGACGACTTCTTAACGCTGAAGGGCTTGCGCCTGATTTGGGCAAAGAATCCAGAGCTGGTCAAGCAGCTGTCGGCGGACAACGGAACTTCCGTGGCCCTTGGCGGAAGCAAGTCCGATCCGAAAAAAGGGGCCCGTTAGGTGCGGGGTCCGGAGGACGACAATGCGCACGCAGAATCAAGTGCTACGCCGGAAACAGGGCCAAATTCCGTGCCAAATGCAGGGCCGCCCGGCAACATAACACAAAATGCCGGCTGGAATTATTTCAACTACTTCACGGAGATCGAAGAATATTTCTGGAAGAAGCGCGGAGCGCATCTGCTGGTCTCTCCGCTCGATTGGGCGATCATGGAAACTTGGCAGAAGGCTGGCGTCCCGCTGGAAGCCGCGCTTCGCGGCATCGATCGCGCCGCGGAAAGCTATGCGCGATCGCGGCGCGGCGCTGGCAAAGCCATGAAAACCCTGGCCTACTGCACCGACGCGGTCCTCGAAGCCGCCGAAGAGATCAATGAGGCGACGGCGGGAGCAGCGCCGCGTGCCTCGCGCAACGCCGATGCGCGTCCGGCGTTTCCCCTTGAGGAGCTGCGTGCGTATTTATTGCGCAACGTTGCCGCTTCGCGCGCCGCGGCGCAAAAGCTTTCTTCGCAGCATCACGCTTTGGCTGGAAAGATTCTAGAAGTCGCCGGGGCTGCGGAAACCGCTTGCGCCCTCCTGGACGCTCCCGGGCTCGTCGATCTGGAAGATCTAGAACGGCGGCTAACCGTCCTCGATGATAAGGTGTATGCGGCGGTCACGGGCGATGCCAACGAGGGGCTGTTACTGAAAGTGCGGCGCGAAATGGACGGGCAGTTGGCGCTTTACCGGCGCACCATGAAAACCGCGCAGCTTGCGCTGGTCGAAAAGCAGTATTTGCAAAAACGTTTGCTCGAAGAGTTTGGTCTGGTGCGTTTTAGTTTATTTTATTTTTCGTAGGGATCATCCCTGCTGCGACAACGCCTTAAAGAAACGGGCCTGACGGCCTGCCAACTACAAATTAAATTTAGATAGGATATTTGATGGCGGAAGAGTTAAGACTATCGATTGAGAAGCTTGTTTACGGCGGAGACGGCTTGGGGCACGCCGCGGGCAACACCGTCTTCGCGCCGTTTGTCCTGCCCGGGGAAGAAATCCGCGCGCAGGTGAAAGCGCGCAAAAAGAAGACCGTCTGGGCGAAACCCGTCGAAATACTGCAAGCATCGCCCTCCCGCGTGAACGCCCCGTGCCCGCACTTCGGAGTCTGTGGCGGCTGCCACTACCAGCACATTGACTTTGCGGAACAGACGCAGCTGAAGATTGGCATTCTGCGTGAAACGCTTTCGCGCTTGGGCGGGATCGTGTGGCCTGCGGAAATTGCCGCGCACACTGCCGAACCTTTCGGCTACCGCAATCGCGCGCAATGGGCGGTGCGCAGCGGCATGCCGCGCGCCCTCGGCTATTTCCTGCCCGAAAGCTCCGTCATCATGCCCGTAGATGCCTGCCCGGTGCTGTCGCCGCGTTTGGCCGAAACCTTCGGATTGTTGCAAGAGATAGCGCGCAGCGGCAAATTGCCCACTGGCATTCAAGAAATCGAAGCGTTCGCGGATTCCGCCGACGAGAAAATTGCGCTGAATATAGCTTTCGAGGCGTATCCGAAACCAGCAGCCGAATTATTACAGTTCTTTCGCCAGGAACTGCCAAAGATTGAAAGCCTGCTGTTGCTGGATCAAAAGAAAGACCGCTTTGAACTCACCGGACCGGGCTATTTGCTCCACCAAGCCGGTGGATATTCCTTCCGCGTCAGCCATTTGTCTTTTTTCCAGGTGAACCGGTTCTTGATTGAAAAGCTTTTGGCTGCGGTCACCGAGGGCGCCAAGGGTGAACACGCGCTTGATCTGTATGCGGGAGTTGGCTTTTTTACCTTGCCGCTGGCGAAAACATTCACGAAGGTCGTAAGCGTGGACGCCAATCTTGCGGCCACGCGCGATCTATACGCTAATGCTGAATTGGCCGGCGTGGAAGTAACCACGCACAATGAACACACCGAGGATTTCTTGAAAAAGCCCCAGGAGCGCCCAGATTTGGTCGTGCTCGATCCCCCGCGCTCAGGCCTAGGCGCTCTGGCCGCGGGAAAATTGGTCGAGCTCGGCGCACCCGAAATCATCTACTTATCTTGCGATCCTTCCACGCTGGCGCGGGATTTGGCCGTGCTTACCGGCAGCGCCAGAAAGCCCACCGAGATTACCGCCTCCGGCCCGTTTTACGAAATTACGGCCATCGACATGTTTGATCTATTTCCGCAGACCTTTCATATCGAGACGCTGGTGCGGTTGCGCCGATCGTCATGAGATTTGTCGCAGTGAGACCTCTGCCATGAGACTGCTGCCGTGAAATTGCCAACCGCAGCGATCGCCATGGCAATTGCCTGCGAAATCGCTACCGGCCTACTTTTAAGTATGCTCCGAGCTCAGCCTTGCCGGAGCGGATTACGAGGGCAATTCCCTGCCGCGAAGGGGGGATTGCACCTCAGCTTTTCCAAGCAAAATGACGCGGCTAATCGCGATGCATCGGAAACTGAAAGGCAGCGAACTCGCCGCGCTACAGCCGACCGTCGTCTTGCTCCGCTACAAAACTCCGCCGCAGCGCAGTCGCCACAGAACTAGCAGCGCCGCAAGCAGCAACACAAATCCCAGCGTCGCCTGCCACTCATGGTTCTTCCGGTACTGCGCATAAGAAAACGCTCCAGGCGAACCCGCGGAGACTCCGCTCATTTTTGCCGCTGTAACGCGGGGAAAGAAAAGCGGCACCGCCCGTGCGTACGCTTCGAATGCCTCCCCGTGACGACCGCACAACTCGCCCTCTTCCCTTTTCATCACGATGGAATAAAACACGGCAAAATAAGCAATCAGTAGCGCGCCCGCGATCAAAGAATGCGTCGCAACACCTGCGCCTAGAGCCAAAATCGCGCTGCCAAAATAAAGCGGATTCCGCGTATACGCATACGGCCCGGTAATCGTGAGCGTTTCTTGCTTGTGCAAATAGCCCGCCGCGTATGCGCGCAAACCCAGCCCTAGTGCGCCGAGGACTGCACCGCTTGCGATACTTTCCGGAGTAGGCTTTGCCAGCCACAACACGGCAACGGCCAGCGGGTATCCCAGCCGCACACGCCAACGCGCAAAAAACCGCGCCCGATCGCTCACGCGCGTGTTCCAATAAGCTCGGACACTGCGGCGAACACTTCCTGCACCGAAATCTTCAGGATGGCGGAATCGGTCTCGTCAATGCGGCTATGATTTCTCACCGCGCTAGGCGCGCGGAGCACGATATTTCGCGCGCACTCGCGCACCGTCGTGACTTTCGCAGAGGCAAGCCTCTTGGCAACTTGTTCGGCCCCGGCACAATCCGGCGGAGTAAATGTTGGATACGGACCGTTGCGCTGCGGATCGGTGGGCCCATAAATACTTACCGAGGGCGTGCCCAGCGCGATTGCCAGATGCAGCGGCCCGGTGTCGCCTCCGACGATGAACTCCGCGCCGCGCGACAGCGCCATTAATCTTTCCACGCTGCCACTGTAGCCGATGGGCTCAGCGTTACCGCTCGACGCTTTGATCGCCTCCAGCAAATAATCTTCTCCAGGACCGTAATTTACAACGCAACGCAAACCCAGCGACTCGCGGATGCGATGCGCCAGCTGCCCAAACCTTTCCGGCGGCCAACATTTCGACCGCCACCCGCCACCAGGACTCAGCAGCACGTATCGCTCGACACCGGAATCGCGCAGCAGTCTGTCGACAATGGCGCCCAGTTCTGCCGAACTCTGCAGCGCAAACGGCGCCACAATGCACTTGGCGCCGGCGCATCGCGAAAGCTCGCCGTTTTGCTCCGCAATGTGTGTCGTCACGCAGCGCACGCGATCGCTATAAAGAATCGGTACGCCCCATTCGCGGATGGTTTCCGAAGAAAATCCGATCCGCCGCGGGATACCTCCAAACAGCGGCAGCGCCGCGGATTTCCAAAGTCCCTGATAATCGATGGCCACGGCAAATTTCCCCTTGCGAATGCACGCGAGGATCTCGCGAATCGAGGCCACGGACCGCGTTTCGGTGGCCCATATTTCCGTGGCCAGCCCGCTACTCGCCACCAGCGATTCCCAGCGCGGGTGCGTCAGCCACGTAATTCGGCTCGCGGGGAATGATTGCCGCAGCGCGGAAACGGCCGGAAACGTGTGAACAATATCGCCCAGCGAGCCCAATCGCACCACCAGAAATCGCGGATCAGCCATGGTGATCCTTGCGGATCGTTTCCAGCAGCGCGCGCGTGGAATGATCTTTTGCGTCGCCCACGATCGCCACGCGAATGGCAAACCGCTCGGCGGTGGCGCGCTCCGGAACCGTCTCCACCGTGTAGTCCGTACCTTTCGCGTGCACATGCGGCCGAAGTTCTTCGAGCAGGCGGTTTACGTCCGGCTCGGCGAAAATGACCACGTAGTCCACGCAGCGCAACGCAGCCACCAATCGCGCGCGCGCCTCCTCATTGAGGATGGGCCGCTGAAAGCCTTTTAGCGCATGCACCGAAGCGTCAGCGTTCACCGCGGTGACCAAAATATCTCCTTCGAGCCGCGCGCCCTCCAGATAGCGCACATGCCCCACGTGCAGCGTATCGAAGCATCCGTTAGACAGCACCAGTTGCTTTCCTTCGCAGCGATGCTCTTCAAGCAGCGCCCGAAGCTTCTCCCGCGAGACAATTTTGCTGTGAGCATCGCGCATCACTCAGGTTTGCGCCTTCTTCGCGCTGCGCTTTCCCTTTACCGGTGCGTTCGGCGGCGCATCATGTGTCGAAGGCTCCGCCGGGACCGACACAATCTCCAGCCGAATCGCCTCCAGCAATTCCTTTTGCGAAACCGTAGCGGTTCCGCGTTTCATCACCACCAGCCCCCCGGCAATATTCGCGATGTGCGCCGCCTCGAGCGGCGGCGCACCGCAAACCAGCGCTAGAGTGTACGCGGCCAAAACTGTGTCGCCAGCGCCCGTTACATCCACCGCCTGTGCCGCACCATGAATCGGAATGTGCGTGACGCGATTCCCGGGTTCGAAAAGCGCCATACCATCGCGCCCGCGCGTCACCAGCAGCGAATCAAGATTCATCGCAGCTTGCGTCGCGAAGGCGCAGCGCTGCAGTTCCGCCACGTCAACGCCAATCGCCGTGTGGTGCAGGGCTTCCACTTCCGCCTCGTTCGGTGTCGCCGAGGTTACTTGGGATTTCGCGTATGAGTGCAGGTTGTGGCGCGCGTCCAGCGTGATAGTAAATTTCGCTTTGCGCAGCGCGCGTGCCTGCCGCACCAGCGCCGGTGTCGCCACTCCAAAACCGTAGTCCGACACCGCCAGCGCGTCCGCCTTTGTTAGCCTGCCGGCCAGCGCGGCTTGCAGTTTGGCGCGAACGTTTTCCGGCAGCGCAGCATTCGGTTCGCGGTCGACACGCAACACTTGCTGCCCCGCTGTATGCGCCCAGCCAGCCAGAAATCGCGTTTTTGTGGGCGTCGCCCAATTTTTGGCGGTAACAATTCCCGATACGTCAATGCCCAACGACCGAAAATGTTCCCGCAACTTCTCCCCCGCGCCATCCTCTCCAACCGCGGTCACAGGCAGCACTCGCGCCCCTAAGGCCGCAAAATTGTTCGCCGCGTTGGCGCCGCCGCCCGGAACCAGCCGCGTATGGCTGTGCCGCAAAATCAGCACCGGAGCCTCGCGCGACACGCGAGAAATCTCGCCGAACTGAAACTCGTCCGCCACGAAATCGCCCAGCAGTACGATGGTGCGCGAAGAAAACTGCGAAACGTAGTCCGCAAGCGCGCCTAAATCCATCGCCGGCGAACCCGCCGCCGCGGGCGCGACTGCCTTTCCCGCGGCGCGATGTGACTTCGCCGCAACGTTCTTCTTTCCCTTCCTCAGGTCGCGCCGCTTCATCTGGGCTGCTCCAAAATCCAATCAGGGGCTTCGGTGAGAGTTCGGACGATGAAATTGGGTTGTATGGCTCTCGTGGGCAAGATGGCCCGCGTGACCCACCTTGCGGATCGTCGCGCCACGCCGGGCCGGTCCTGACGGATCAACCCAATCATCGGCATTCCCGCGCGATTGGTACTGCGAAACTCAGACAGAGTGCACTCCAGCCAAACGCAGATCCGCCCGCTCCAGCCACGACGTGACCGCCGAAGCCACCGCAGCCGGCTGCACCGCGGTCATGCAGCGATGATCCGTGGGACATCTCCGCAAAAAGCATGGACTACAGTATGGTTTTTCCCGCACGATCGTGCAGCGCGGCGTAACCGGGGCGGTCCCGACCGGATCGGTTGGCCCAAACACCGCGACCACCGGCAATCCAACCGCCGACGCGACGTGCATCGCCCCAGAATCGTTGCCAAGAAAAACCTGGCAGCGCGATAGTAGCGCGGGTAGCTCGGCGATATTCGTTTGCCCCGTGAGATTGATCGCCGGCCTGCTGAGTTTCCCTAGAATAGCGTCGTTGACCGGCATTTCTCCCGGCGTCCCGAAAAGAATTACATCGGCGTCCATGTGCGCGAACAACGCATTCAACGCCGCCGCAAAGCGCTCCGGCGGCCAGCACTTCGCCGACCCATACGAAGCCCCGGCTCCCACGGCAATCCGTACAATTCCTTGGCGGCTCCCTGCGGCGCGCAGCGTCTCTTCGGCGGCCGCAAGTTGTTCCTCCGCAACGTTGAGCTGAATGAATTGCTCGTCACGAAGCTCCGTCACCCACCCAATGCGGCGAATCAATTCCAAATAATAAAACTTCTCGTGCGCCGGAATTTCCCCAGCCTTTGGCACTGCAACCGCATCCGTCAACAAAATACCTCGGCCATCGCGTGCGTATCCAATCCGCCGTGGAATCTTCGCACGCCACGCCAGCCAAGCTGCGTCAAACGCATTCTGCAGCAAGAGAGCGGTATCGAATGTCTGTTCCCGCAGCTTCGCCGCCAAATGTTCACGACCCGCGAACCCTGCGTGCGCTCCCGTCCAGTCGTAAGCAATCAATTCATCCGCAATCTGCTGCCCGCGGTAAATGTCCCCGACGTACGGCCGCGCCAGAATCGCAATGTGCGCCTCCGGAAATTTTGCGCGCACCACCCGCAGCGCCGGGATGGCCATGATCGCGTCCCCAACCCAGTTGGTGGCCCGCACTAAAATCTTCACGAAGCTAGTCCCGCGCGCGCCGCAATTTTCGCCTGAATCAACTTCAGGAAATCCTCTTCCTGCGCCATCTCCATGTCGATCACTGCCACAAACACCGGAAAAGCCTGCAGACTCGCGCCCGTTAAATTATTTGCGTCCTTCTCCGTCGTGATCATCGCGCTCGCATGGGCCGCGCCGGTCGCCCGCTCCAGCTCGGTCGCCTCCGCCGCTGTATACCGATGATGATCCGCAAAAACCCTCTGTCCGCTCACGAAAATATTCCAGTTCTCCAGATCGCGAAAAAATTGCCCAGGATTGCCCAGCCCGCAAAACGCAAAAAACGGTCCCGTTCCGATTTCGCCGGCGCCCAACAGCGTCCTTCTCGCGTCGCCCAGTTTCCTAAATCCCAGCAGCTTGGTTTTCGCCGCAAATACCGGATAGGCCTGCAAACTTGAAAGGGCGCTGGAAATTCCCGCCTGCGTCTCCGCCCTCGTAAAAACCAAAACATCCGCCCGCGCCATCGCCGAGACTGGTTCGCGCAACCGTCCCGCGGGCAACAAAGACTCGCCGTTCAACGACTGCGAAGTATCCATCAACAGAATGTCCACGTCCCGCGCCAACTGCAAATGTTGAAAGCCGTCGTCCAACAAAAATACATCCACTGGCTGCGCCGCCTCCACCGCCGAGCCCGTCGCAAACCGGTCCGTGCCTACCGCAACCACCGCTCGCGTTCCCAGCCGCGCCCGCAGCAACTCCACCTCATCGCTGCTGCCGTTCTCGCCGCGATAACCCCGGCTCAGTATCGCCACGCGCTGCCCTTGCGCGATAAATCTTTCCGCCAGCCACAAGACCATCGGCGTCTTTCCCGCCCCGCCCACGGTCAGATTCCCCACGCTAACCACCGCCCCGCGCAGCCGCTTTTGTTTGCGCCGACCGCTTGCATACGCTCGCACGCGCGCGCCAACCACCGCGCCATAAATAAGCGACAGCGGCCGCAACACCATTTGCGCCAGCGCGGACCGTTCTAGCGCCAGCCAATTCATCCCGGGGCTTTCGCGTCGCGCGCCGCGAGCAATTCCGCAATTTCCTTCGCCGCCCGCTCTGTGGCCCCGCGACTCTCTTCCACCAGCCGCTGCGCCGTCTCTCCCATGCGCTTCATGCGCTCCGGCTCGCGCAACAACTCAATCCACGCCACGCCCGCATCTTCCGGGCTCGGTACCTGAATCGCCGCCCCCGCCGTCACAAATCGCTCCGCCATCTCCGAAAAATTCTCCATCGACGGACCAAACACCGGAATCTTTCCAAACGCCGCCGGCTCCAGAATGTTGTGCCCCCCGCTTGTCACCAGTGATCCGCCCACAAACGCCCCATCCGCCACGCCGTACAGCGAAGCCAACTCTCCGATGCTGTCCAGCAAAAGCACTTTTACATCCTCGGGCAGATGTACTGAGCCATTTGGAGAAATCGCCTGCGCCGGCCCGGGAATCGCCAGCGTCGAGCGCCTCACAAACTTTGTGTGCGCCTCTGTAATAAATTGCGCCGCTGCATCAAACCGTTCCGGCTTGCGCGGCGCCAGCACCAACAGCGCGTTCCGGTGCTCTCCCTGCAGCGTGCCAAAGGCAATCAGCGCCAGCGGCTCTTCCGTCGCCACCACGCTCCCGGCCACGATCACCGGCGATCGCCCGAGTCGCGCCGCTTCCGCTGCCAGCCATTGCGATATCGGCGTCGGCGCAGGAAGTGTCAGATCGTATTTCAGGTTACCTGCCACGCGCACACCTTCCGCGGGCGCGCCCAGCTCCCGGATGCGTTCCGCGTCGGTTTCACTTTGCATCAGGAAGACGCTTGCAAGCGCCAGCGTGCGCCGCAGCAGCGGCCGTAAGTAGAAACCAAAAATCCCCAGGAACTGCTGATGCCGCGCAAACGACCGATCCGAAATGCGCCCGCTGACAAAAGCCACCGGAATCTTTTCCCGCGCCGCTTCGCGCAAAAAGTTCGGCCAAATCTCCGTCTCCACGATCACCACAATCGCCGGCCGCACCGCGCGCAACGCCCGCCGCACCGCAAACGCCCAGTC
>JBEKVU010000022.1:0-29716 GCA_049513775.1 Candidatus Acidiferrum sp. | reverse complement strand
AGGAGTCGCCGATCTACCCGAAGAAGTAGTCAGCGGCCAAGGTCTGACAAAAAATTCGTCCGCCGAGCCCCAAGCCCATGATGCGCATTTGACCGAAAAAGATTTTCGCGAAGCCAAACGCAAATTCGAGGTAGCCTATCTTCTCAAGCAACTTGCGGACCATCACTGGAACGTCTCTCGCACCGCCGCCACCATCGGCCTGCACCGCCAAAGTCTCCAGGAAAAATTGCGCGAACTAGGCATCCGCCGCCCCGGCCGCGAATCTATCGACGACGAGGCCGGTGAATGATTCCGTGAGCCCGCAACCCACAAACGGATACGTGATGGCTGGAGGTGGCAGCACGCGTTTTGGTGAAGACAAAGCGCGCGCGATGCTCCACGGTCAGCCCATGCTCACGCGTATGTGTAATTTGCTCTCCGCCGTCACCGAACCGACTCACATCGTCGCTCCGCTCGGTCGCTACGAATTTGCCGCGGTGCCCGTGATCGAAGATCGATGGCCCGGCGAGGGCCCCCTCGGCGGTATCATCACCGCGCTGAAAAACACCCAGCAACGAGAACCATTCACCAGCTGGAACCTAATCATCAGCTGCGACATGCCGTTCCTAACTCCGGAATGGCTGAAATATCTCCGCGATTTCGCTCAAGCCAGCAACGCGAAAGCCATCGTCCCGCTATCCCAACGCGGCCGCGAGCCGCTCTGCGCCTGTTGGCACACCTCCACGGAGCCGCAATTGCAAGTCGCGTTCGAGGGCGGCATGCGCCGCGTGAATGACGCCCTGAAACTATTAAACGCGGAAGTGCTTGACGAGTCGCACTGGAAACGATTTGATAGCGCAGGAACGCTTTTCTGGAATATGAACACCCCCGATGACTATCAGGAAGCGCAGCGCATCTTGGCAGCGAACAACGGTTGAAGCGGAGCAGACTTGAGCTATACAGACGATCTACTGCCGGACGTACCGCCGCTACCCAAAGCCGAACGCGCTAACGGTGGCATAAACGCTGCAGCGGGCTCAAACCGCCGCAGCGAGATTTTTTTTGAATTTCGCAACGTCAATAAAGGTTTCGACGATCGCCTCGTCCTTCACGACGTCAGCTTTGTGGTCAAGCGCGGACAAACCTGCGTGATCATGGGGCGCAGCGGCGTGGGCAAATCCGTCACGTTGAAATTGCTCATGGGCTTTCTCAAGCCCGATAGCGGCAGTATTTTTATCGATGGCGAAGAAGTCACCAACTTCTCCGAAGCGCAGTTCGAAAAGATACGTCTCAAAGTCACCATGGTATTTCAATCCGGCGCGCTTTTTGATTCCCTCACCGTGCGCGAAAATATCGCTTTCCCACTCGAACAGCAATCTGGCTTGGGAGCAGACGACGTCGACGCCTACGTCGAGAAATATGCTCACACCCTCGAAGTCGATCACGTTCTCAATAAATTGCCCGGTGAACTTTCCACCGGTTTGCGGCGCGCCGTAGCCATCGCGCGCGCGTTGGCGCAAACACCCGAAGCCATTTTGTACGACGAGCCGACCACCATGGTCGATCCCATCATGGCCGATCACACCGGGAATTTAATTTTGCGACTCAAGGAAGCCTTTCACCGTACTTCCATCGTGGTCACGCACGACACGCATTTAGCCAAAAAACTCGCCGACAAAATTGTTTTTCTTCAGGAAGGCAAAGCCACGGTCTTTGAATCCTGGGCCGATTTTGAAGATTCCGAGGATCCTTTTCTCCACAATTTCCGTATGCAGGATGAGCTCATCCCCGCGCTGGACGTGACTCTTTGAGCGCGCCTCCGCCGCCCCCAAACGCCAACGCCTCCGTCGACCCCATCAAACAGCTCCGCAAAGAAATGGGCTTTTGGGATGTGCTGCTCTTTAACATCGCCGCGGTCCTCGGCCCGCGCTGGATCGCCGCCGCCGCCCACAACGGCACCTCCTCTATCAGCCTCTGGATTCTCTCCGCGCTGGTTTTTTTCGTACCCACGGCCTTCGTCATTACCGAACTCTCCACGCGCTTCCCGCACGAAGGCGGCCTCTACGTGTGGTCCAAGGAAGCTTTCGGCGATTTTCACGGCTTCGTTGCTGGCTGGACCTACTGGATCTATTCCATCTTTTATTTTCCCGGATTGCTAATGGCCAGCGCCGCCATGGGCGCGTACATCGGTGGCAGCAATTGGGGACACCTGGCGCAGAATCGCCCATTTCTCCTCGGCGGTTCGCTCTTACTGTTGCTGGTGGCCGTCGGCATGAATATCGTCGGCCTCAACATCGGCAAGTGGCTGCAGAACGCCGGCGGCGTGATGACCTATATCCCGCTGCTGCTCCTCGTCGGCACCGGCATCGCCGTTTGGCTGCGCTTCGGTTCGGTCACGCATTTCACCTGGGCCAACATCATGCCCAACTGGAATTGGGACACCGTAAACTTTTGGCCGCAGATTCTTTTCGCCTTCGCCGGCCTCGAACTGGTCTCCGCCATGAGCGACGAAATCCGCGACGCTCGCCGCACCATTGCCCGCGCCATCTGGAGCTCCGGCATCCTCATCGCCATCATTTATATTCTCGGAACGTTCGCCGTCCTCATCATCATGCAGGACGCGAAAGTTGATCCGAGCTCGGGTGTTTACCAGGCTCTGGCGGTAGGCTCGGAAGTTCTAAAAATCGGCCTGCTCGGTATGATCGCCGCGTTTCTCGTCACCTTCGGAAACGCCGGCGGCATCGGCACCACCGTCGCGGGGATAGCGCGCGTCCCGTTCATCGTCGGCATCGACCGCTATCTGCCGAAGGCGTTCGGAAAAGTTCATCCCACGTGGCGTACGCCGTACATTTCCATCCTCGTGCAAGGCGGCCTCTCGCTCGCGTTGCTCCTGGCCAGCAACATCAACGAAACGACCAGCGGTGCCTACCAAATTCTCGTCGACGCCGCCACCATCCTCTACTTCATCCCATTTCTTTACATGTACGCCGCGGTGATCAAGCTGGCAGGTCGCCCGGACCGCGCCGCCGACGCGCGCTCCGTCCTAATCCCCGGCGGAAAGTTTGGCGTCTGGATAGCCGGTGGCACCGGCTTCGTCGTCACCTTAGGCGGCATCGCGCTATCCTTCGTCCCTCCAGGCAGCAGCTCCAACAAATTCCTTTTCACCGTAAAACTAGTCAGCGGCACGGTAATCTCCGTAGCCCTCGGCCTAATCCTC
Organism: Candidatus Acidiferrum sp.; assembly: GCA_049513775.1. Lineage (GTDB taxonomy): Bacteria > Acidobacteriota > Terriglobia > Acidiferrales > UBA7541 > Acidiferrum. Next base: position 26,520 of record JBEKVU010000022.1, on the reverse strand, counting down.
TACTACCGGGGCGCCCGCGCGAAGGCTCGCGAGTCTGCCTGAGCAGGTCAAGCGAGCAACACGAAGCTAATAAATGGACCAGATACCCGGAGTGGCAAGTTCGAGCAGGTTGCCGTCTGGGTCGCGGAAATAAAGACTACTGCCGCCGCGTGGCCAGTCAACGCGGCTCTCGATCCCGATTTGATGCGCCGCCAGTCTTTCTTCCCATGAGTCTAGCTCGTCAGCGGTAACGGCGAAGGCCATATGGTTTTGTCCGCTGCCGTCATGTGGCGGAAGCATCCCGCCAGGCACATGGAGTGGCTCAGTGGTGCCGCCGCGTTTGAATAGCAGCAGCACATCTCGCTCGGCCACGCTGTACACAACAAAGCGCTCATCGCCCGCAATCTGCCTGAGGCCGAGAACCTGTTCATAAAACAAAGCCGCGCGTTGCAGATTTTCGACGTACAAACCCGATTCGATGATTCCGCCAAGCTTTGGCATGGTTGCGCTCAGAATCCTTGAAGTGTCAAACGCCAATACGTCAAAATCCTTGACGCTCCAACTCGCCAATCGTGAGCGCCTCTGGCGCGATTTTCACCACCGCAGTCCCTGGTGTTTCGCTTACTGGCGCTGCGACTACGTGCGGCTCGCTCGCTTGCGCCGGAATCCCTTTCACCACGGCGGCATGCGCCTCTAGTTGACGTCCCACATATTTCCCGATCACGTCGCCTTCAAGGTTTACGGCGTCGCCCGGTTTTCGTTCACACAGATTGGTGTGCGAATAGGTGTACGGAATAATGGCCACTTGCGCGATGCGATCCTTCCACCGCGCTACCGTCAGGCTGATGCCGTCGATGGTGATCGAACCCTGCTGCACGATGTAGCTAGCAAACTCTTCAGGAACTTCCACTGCCAACCACCAACTTTCGCCTTCGCGATGCAATCGCGTGACGCGCCCAGTAGCATCCACGTGGCCAAGAACAAAATGTCCGCCGAACTCTTTTCCCGCGGTGAGCGGCTTCTCCAGATTCACCGTGGCGCCCGCTCTCAGCACGCGCGGCTCCGCGCCAAACGAAGTCTTGCGCACCGTCTCGCCGGAAAGATCCGCGGAAAAACTCCTGCTCGTCAGCGAAACCACCGTCAGGCAGCAGCCATTCACCGCGATACTTTGCGACACGAGTAGCGTGGGCGCCAACGTCGGCGCGTGAATGCTGATGCGCCCGCCGGCATCGGCACCGTCGGCGCGGGCATCGATGAATTCCACGGTGCCGAGATGCTCAATGATTCCGGTAAACATTCTTCAAATATACTTCCACTGCGATGTCCGGGCCAATGTGCCGGATTTGCAAATCGGTGAGCGCGAGATGATTCAGTTCTGGAGCGCTGGCGAACGGCGTCGCGCCGCCGCCGGCCAGCTTCGGAGCGTAGAACAAAACCAATTTGTGCACCACGCCTGAGGTCAACGCCGCGCCGTTTAACCTGGGCCCAGCCTCGAGCAGCACGCTGAGCATGTCACGGCGGCCAAGTTCCCCGAGCACCACGTTCAGATCGATACCACCAGTAGCGGTGCGCGCCGGTCGCACATGAAAAACGTCCACGCCCGCATCCAGCAGCTTTTTCACGCGCGGCGCGGTCAGAGGCGTACTGGTGACCACGAGTAAATCGTCGTCCACGGTTTTTACGATGCGCGCTTCGGGCGTCAATTTTAGTTTGCTGTCCAGAATCACGCGCAGCAGCCGGCGCCGCCTCGGCAATCCACTACGATCGGTGAGCAACGGATCGTCCGCGAGAATGGTGCCGATGCCGGTGAGCAGCGCGTCCGACGCATGCCGCATGCGGTGCACTTCCGCGCGCGATTCCTCTGAAGTGATCCAAGCGTTGCTCGCCGTATTCGGCGCGCCCGCCGGGTTCGTCACGCGCGATGACGTGTGAGCCGCGTGCGATGCGCGCACCGCTCTCGATTTGTGCAGCCCAGCTCTGAGATTTTTTGCCTTAGACTGCGGCCAGGCGAGTTGGCCATCCAGCGTCAGCGCCGATTTCAGCGTCACGAACGGCTTGTGGGTCAGAATCCAGCAGGCGAACGCCTCGTTCAGGGTGCGCGCTCGCTCTTCGAGCAAACAACTCTCCACTTCCATCCCCGCGTCGCGCATTTTCGCGAATCCGCTGCCGGACACCGCCGGATTCGGATCCTGCATCGCTGCCACCACACGCTTGATGCCCGCGGCGATCACCGCTTCGCTGCACGGCCCGGTGCGCCCGGTGTGATTGCACGGTTCGAGCGTCACGTAAAGCGTCGCTCCGCGCGCTTTTTCGCCGGCCGCGCGCAGCGCCAAAATCTCCGCGTGGCTCCGCCCATCGTATTCATGAAATCCCTGGCCAACGATTTCCCCATTTTGCACGATTACGCAGCCCACCAGCGGGTTCGGGCTGCCGAGGCCAGTTGCTTTGCGCGCCAGGTCTAGCGCGTGCTGCATGAAGCGGACATCGTGTTCGTTCGGCATCACGTTTCGCTAAACTTCACGGCCTCCGAAATCTACCAAGTCTCCGTGCCGACAGGCACATCAGTGATCGCAGAAGGGAGGGCCAGAGGGTAAGAACTCTTGCCGCCGTGCAGCTTGGCGTGCTCAATCCCCGCCATGATGGTGGGCTGCCTGCTTCCATCCAGCCGCCGTAATTCAAGATGGTCGCCAACCTTAATTTTGTGCGCCAGCGTATACATAGGTAGCCCGGGAGTGACAAAAAAAGGGCGCCGTCTACCTTTGACTCGGATGGTAAAACTACTGTCCACCACGATGAGACAGAAAGGCTCCATAGGCGGCACGCGCTCAGTCGAAGAGGGAATTGGCGTAGGTTTCGGCGTCGAACGGAACCATATCGTTGATTTGTTCGCCGGTGCCTACGAAACGGATCGGGAGATTTAATTCGCGGGAAATGGGAACGACGATGCCGCCCTTTGCGGTGCCGTCCAGCTTGGTGAGAATAATTCCCGTTACGCCGACCGCGCCGGTAAATTCGCGGGCTTGCGCCAGGCCGTTCTGTCCCGTGGTGGCGTCAAGCACCAGCAACACTTCGTGCGGCGCTCCGGGAATTACTTTAGCGGCGGTGCGTTTCATTTTTTCAAGTTCGGCCATCAAGTTGGATTTGGTGTGCAAGCGGCCGGCGGTGTCCACGATGACGATATCCGCGTTGCGTGCTTTGGCCGCGGCGACGGCGTCGTAAACCACGGCCGCGGGATCCGAGCCGAATTTCTGCTTGATCATTTCGATCCCGTTGCGCTCGGCCCAAATCGCCAACTGCTCGATAGCGGCGGCGCGGAAGGTGTCGGCAGCGCACAGGACCACGCTGCGGCCTTCTTGCTTCAGGCGGTTGGCGAGTTTGCCGATGCTGGTGGTTTTGCCCGCGCCATTCACGCCGACGATGAAGATCACGCGCGTGCTGGCAGCGCCCGTAGCGTTGCTGCCATTGGTCGAGGCTGGCGCAAATGCCGTCCGTGGCGCGGCATTCAGGATGCGCACGACGTGCGATTTGATTTCGCGCTTCAGTTGCGAAGCGTCGGAGAGCGCGCTGCGATCGAGCTTTTCGCGCACGGAGGTGAGAATTTCTTTGGTGGTGGCGACGCCCAGGTCGGCGGAGAGCAGCGCGGTTTCCAGTTGCCTGAGCAGCGCGGGGTCGATCTTGCGCTGGCCCTGAAAGATGGTGTCGACGGTCTCGGACAGCGCCGCCTTGGTCTTACTGACCGAGGCTTTTAGTTTGTCGAGAAGTGACGGTTCGACCTTTTCGGGTTTGCCAAAGAGAGAAATCATGAAGTTCGGTGTGCGCGGTGCGCGAAGTAAAAGTGTACCAGAGTGCGGCAAGGGTCGCGGCGCGTGCCACGAAGCTAGACTGTGGTCCGAGTGTGGTGACACGGGACTGGGAATTTCGAGCGAAATCATGCAAACACTGGTCGGGCTAGCGTGTCTTCGATGTCAGATAAGTTTTCTTACATGAATCAGCTGCGAGATGTGCGCGGGGTGGGGCCACCTGTTTTTTTGTGGAAGTGTTCATTCTAATGGGGTTACGGCGGAGGTGTTTTGTACGTGTATACAATGCAATGCTGGGGTTAGAGTGACAAATTTCGCGCGAATTGGCGCGATTTGGAGAAATGGTGTTGATTTTATTGGGTTTGTATATCATTCGAATGGAATTGCGCCGGCGGATATCGGGAACAAAAGCCGCACCTTGAAAGCGTAAGGGACGCGGTACCCAAATTCAACTTCAAGAAAAACCAGAGCCTGGTTGCCACCCAGCATTTCTTTCCTCTTCGAGGCTGACGATGCCGTCCGGGTTACAGCCCCGAGCTACCCGTCCGTTTCGAGCTGGCGTGAAACGAAATCACGTTCAGTGTCACCAACTTGGCAAGGCCAGATATTTGTTAAGAGCCGTAGCGCGAAGGGATGCCCATGGCTTGTTGCGGTTCTGCGGGAAGGAAGGTGGGAGCGATGAGCACGGTGACAAGGGCGGCGATTATTGAGAAAGCACCCTGGTGCGCGCCCATTCCACAACGCAATACGGGATGCTGCATTCAAACGACAACGCCGCCGCAGCGCCCGGACCTGGCCACCTACAGCCAAATGGAGCAGATCGCCAACGGAAACGCGCCCACCTGGAATAGCCCGGACATTACGACCAACAACGATTTCCCCTGGACGCTGCTGCCCGCGGCGCAAGTGGTGGTGCGCAATCTGTCGAACGTGGCCAGCGCGATCAACGCGCTCGTTACTGTGGCAACCTCGGCGTTCGGCATCGGAATGCCGCAGAGCCCGCTGAGTTCGCAAAAGCTCAGTCTTGGCCCCGGACAACAGGTCACGCTGAGTTTCCCCTTCACGGCGGCGCTGCTGGCCGGTCCGCCGAGCATTGGCACCTACGTGCTGATCGAAGACACCTACGACGCCAATCGGATCAACAACAGCGGCGGCCAGGTAGTGCAGGGGATGAAGACGAGCGACGTTGGCAGAAATGTTGTGCTTTCGTTCCCAGTCACCAACTCGTCCGGATCCGCGCGGACGATTTCTCTAAACGTGCTCGCCAACGCGCTGAGCGGAGCCGTTACGCCAGCCATTCAGGCATTCGCGCCATGGGAACAGATCAATGCGTCGCTGAACCTCAGCGTGCCGGGCGGCATGCACGGAACGTCTGCCGCTCCGATCTACAACGAGGTGACGGTAATTGCCTACGGATCGGACGGGAGCGTAGTGGGCGGCGCGACGTGGATTCTTTGGGTCGATAACTAACGTCGATAACCGGGACGGAGAATCGCTATGCCATTGTCATTACCCATTTGGAGGAGCAGTCTTTGCGCCGTATCCGGGGCCATCGCGGGTGGGCTTGCGGGAACGGTGATGGGATTGGAACAGTCCGACCCTTCCTTCGCGATCACCATAGTGGACGCGTTCCGCGTGGGATTGCTGCTAGGCGCCGTCGGCTGGGTGGTGCTGCTTATTGTGGTTGGACTTTGGTTTCACTACGGCATGGCGCAAGTTGCGTGGCCGGCGCTGGTCAACGCGATGATCACGTGCATTCTCACGGTGTTTGTCTGCCGCACGCTCGACCTCGCGTATCTGGACACGATTCTTGGCGTGCTGATTGGAACGTTAGTAGGATACGCGTTGTGTTTGTTGTGTGGCCGGTTTACTAAGTTGGCGGGAGCGCCGCTATGAGTTGCCCAACACCTGCTCCGACTTGCGGCACACAAGGAATATCAGGGCCATCGAGTTCGGTCAGCTCCATCCTCTCCACTATATTGAGTATCGGTTCTGGAGTGGGCACAGTCGCATCGATCTACGGCTACCTCACCCTCACTGTGAATCACGCGGTCATCGCACCGGCGCCGGTCACGATTTTCGCGACCACGGCTCCGCTCTTGGTTTGGGTCGCCGCGCTTGCCGGGGCGCTGATCGCCCTGGGAACGGTGTTCGGGTTCTACTACGAGCGATGTCTTTCCAAACCGGATACCGAAGCGGCGTGTTCGGCCGGCGTGGTCGAGGACACGGTGCCAGCCTTCAATTCCACGACAGATACGCTGTTTCCCTTCACAGCGCAGCACAATCGCGTGGACGTGGTGGTGAAATGCACGTACTGGAGTCTGCTGACTACCAACGCAGCGTGGGTGTGGTGCAACACCGACCCGGATAAGTCGCCGATGATCCGATGCTATTACAAGACCAGTGCAGTGTGCGACGCTGGGTTGGGAGCGACGATCGGCGGCGCAGCTGGCGCTTTTCTCGGCACCCTTATAGCTGCCACGGTCGGCGCGGCCATCGGATGCGCAACGGTGATTTTGTGCATTTTTGCGATCCTAGTCGCGCTGCTGATTGCGGCGGCGGCGGTTCTGGTAGCGTCCTTCGCGGGTGGACAAATCGGAAGGCAGCTGGCAGGGAGCAGCAGCCCCACAACAGCGGCGGGAAACACAGTGATGGTGGGAGACTACATTACTACTTGCGGCGGCTCGCTGACGAGCGGCGACGATAACGGCTCTCGCGTGTACTGGTTCGTCGACACCACCATTCAGCATGGAAGCTCGAGCGCCTCGGCCCCGTTCGATCACACCGATCCGGATACGCACCTCAACCCGGATGCGTGCCCGAGCTGTTCAGCACAGATCATCCAGTAGGGCGGGTGGCGCGGGAGGGTGCGCAACTTGCCGCCGGGTACGGCATGCGCGCTTTATAGCGGGGGTCTGACCGCGGGTGCGCATGCTTCCTAGTTGGTTTCTTCCCTACTAACCCGACAGCGTATTGGAACCGATTGTATTCCGCGAAGAATACACCGTTCTAGTCGTCCACTATGGGATAGCGGTTCCAAAGCCTAGGAGACCTAGCAAAAAACGCCCTGACCGATCGCGGTGTATAGCGTCTAGATCAGCGCGACTTGCCACGGCTCTGGTTTGCAAAGTGCTTCGCGCCAAAGACCATGCCGCCGCAGCGATCAGGGTGGAAGTGCGGATTCTAAGGGTTCGAGGCGAGAGCGGGAGCGGACGAAGGGCGCTAGTGGCGGGTGGGGGCAGGTCGGTGCGAGGGCGGACTCTGCGCGAAACATGATTGACGGTAGCAGGCAAGGGAGTCGCCCGTAAATAGTACTTGTTAGTGTATTCCACAATACTGCCATCGGAAGGCGAAAGGAGTAGCCAAGGTGGCGACGGCAAGAAAGTTGGCCATGCGACTCTACTGGATGCTGCGCACCAATACCGGGTATCCAGGGGTTGTTCGAGCCGAGAGCCGCTCGCGGGTGCCACTCGTCAGCGCAAGCTAGACCGCAGCGTTGATTGGGTGCTCTCGCCCCGGTGCACGCCCGGGGTTCGGATAGAAGAATCAACCATCGATACGGCCTAAACGGCGGCCATGCACCTCTCTGAGATCCAAGCGGTGCTGGAAGGCATGGCGGCGAAAAGGTGCCTCTTGACAATGCCTTCGTTCTTATCGACGGCACCCAAATTCAACTTCTAGAAAAACCAAACCCGGTTGCCACCCGCCTCATTGGCCTTTTTGTGCGGGCTGCTCGTGGAGGGCGGTGAGGCGATTTTGCGCCAGGCGAAATGAGGAATCGGGGATGTATATCGTTTTTTTGGGTTTCTTGACCTGGTTGTAGTCGGCGCTGGCGATTTCGAGTTCGCCGTATTGCTCGGCGATGCGGCCGAAGGCGTACCAGTAGTCGCTTTCTGGTGCGTCGAGTTGCAACTGGTCCATGGCTTGAATCAGGACTTCGCGGGCTTCCTTGGTTTTGCCCATCGCGGCGTACAGACATCCAAGGGTGTGTAGAACGCCGGCGCTGTTTTGGCTTAACTGCGCGCCCTTGATGGCGTCGTCGAGGTCGGATTTCTGCACGGCGCCGAAGAAGAGCGCGAACCATGCCACGCTGTTGAGGTCCGATGCTTCGGACTTGCCGTCCGCGATGATTTTTTCGCCGCGTTCGTGGGCTAGTTTGTAATCCTCGCGTGCGTATGCCGAGCGAACATACGCGCGCATGATCTCGACATCGTCGGGCAGGCGCTTGGCCATTTCCAAGGCCAACTGATCGGCTTCGGGAAAGCGGCGGAGTCCGATCAACGCGGTCTGCTGGTGAGAAAATGCGGTCTTGGATTCAGGATATTGCTTGGCAACCTCGGCGCTGAGCGCAAGCAGCTTGTCGTAGTCATCGACATGGTCGTAGGCGGCGAGAAGTGCGATAGCGATATTCAGTTTTTCCGCATCGCTGCTGGATTTGGCTCTGGCGGCTTCGAGGATGGGGATGGCGTCTCCGGCGGTTTCCGGCGATTGTGCCAGCATGGCCGCAGCCGCGAGTTTCATGGTTTCGGCCACGGTGTCGGGCGTTGCATCGGCGTCTTTGCCCTTGCTCCACAGGCGGGGGAATGCGGAACCGGCCAGCGGATCGTCGCCACCAGGCAAGTGTTGCACGTCGCGGATCCAATCGAGCAGGATGCGCGCGCCCGAAGTGTTCTGTGCGCGCACACGATCCAAAATTTCCAGACCGATGGAATTGGGCCGTTCCGCGCTGTCGAGAATGCGGTACGCGCCATCTTCTTTGACGATGTATAAGATTACCTTCTGCGAACCGGGCGGCGTGAGGGTGACGCGATAACCGCCGGCATCATCGCCTTCGGTCTGCATTTGCATGATGCCGATGGTCACATCCAGCATGACGTCGGGTGGGTAACCGGTGCGGTGGAGCGAACCGCGCAACGCGTGAGCGCTGCGCACTGGACTCTCCGGGCCATCAGGATCGGAAGCGCGGATCACGCGTTGCGCGTTGCGGCTGTAGATCACGCTGAGTTTGTCGACGGTAATATCCGGGTCCATCATCAACACGAACATTTTGTTGACCACTCCGGAGGGGGCATTTTCGATAGGCAGCTGCTCGTGGGGTCGTAGTTTGCGCAATATGGCGGCCAGCCCCATGGTGGCCGACGCGTTGCTTCCTGAGGCGCCCGCAGCCAAGAGTTCGGCGGCTTCGGGATAGCGGCGCATGCGCATGAGTAAGTCGCCGGCGGACTTCGAAACGGTCTGGTAGTCAGCGTCGTTGGCGGTGCGCTTGCGCGCTTCGGCTTGGCCAGCAGGGAGGCCGTGGAGCGCGGTTTGCGACGCGACGATGATGGAATTGAGCTGCGGATTGACGCTCTCGGCGGATTTTTTGGCTTCGGCGTAGCGATCGGCGTAAAACAATGCGTACGCCAAATTATTTTGCAGCCCGATTTTTGCGACCTCTTCATCCTTCAAGCTCCGATATTCCGCGATGGCTTGCGGCAGTTTTGCGCCGGAGCCATAGCGATCGCCTTCGCGGTTGTGCTCCAACAAGATCGCCAGACTGCCGACGATTTCCTTGTCGTCGGGGTCGAGCTTGATCGCCGCGCGGTAAGCGGCTTCGGCGCCATCGTAGTCACTGCCGCGGCGATATTGGCGGCCCACCAAATCGTATTCGAGAATTTCGGCCAGAGTTTTCTGCGCGAGCACGGATGTAGGATCGAGCTTGGTGGCGGCCCGGGCTTCATCGCGCGCCGCCTGGCCCATACCCGCGGCCAGCAGCATTTTCGCGCGCTGTAGGTGATGCACGGCTTCCTTGGGATGTTGTGCGATCAGTGCGCGCGTTTCCTCGAATGCTTCACGAGACTTGCCCGCGTTTAGGAGCGCTTGCGCCTTGGGTTCAAAATAGATCAGGATGGCCTGCTCGGCGCGCAGTTGCACAATTTTCTTTTGCAGCTCGGCGGCCTCGCTCGCCGAGTAGCGGCGCTTGACGGTGTCGAACCGTAGTACTGCGCGAACGGTTCCGTCGTTATCGGTGGAAAATTCCTCGGTGAGCAATGCCGGGCCGACGGGAATGCTGGCGTTGGGCGGAATCGGGCGAGCCTGAAAGCCCAACGGTGGGACGATTTTGTATTGCCACTCGCAGACGAAGGCTTCCGGCAGGAGGTAGTCTTCGGTGCGCGGCTTTTTGGGTTTTTCTGTGGCGACGTCATCGCCTTTGGCGTCGGCCTGCATTTCTGGCTTGGCGGCTTCCTGCAGCTCGTCCGGGAGCCAGTAGAACAGCGTTTCGACCCGAATTGCTGCGATGGCGCTGTCCAGGTAGGTGAATCCGCGCTTCGCGCCGCTGGCTTCCAGTGTCAGCTGAAACTGCTTTGCGAGGTCTGCGGGCTTGGACATATCGATGCGGCTGACTTTTTCCGCCAGATACTGTGAATCGACATAGTCTTTGAAATTCTTTTTGAGCGTTTTGTCGTCCTCTGCCGCGTACGTTGAGCGATACTCCGATTCGAACACGCCCGAAGGTTCAGTGACTTCAACCACTTTTGCCGGGCCGCTTTCCGCGAGAACGAACTCGCGCTTCTCCACAATGAGATTTTCCTTCGCGGTCGATTCTGGAATCCGCAGCAAAGCCGTGGTTTCCGCGCGTGCCACCAGCGCCAGGCGCCCTTGATCGGAGTCCGGCACCTGGCCCAGGCGGGAATATTCGCTGGTTGCATCGATCCACAGGTCCGGCGAGGAATCAGGTTTGCCCGGAACGTACACCATGGCGTGATCGAAAAGCCCCATGCCTGGCAAATCCGCCGGAACCTCCTGCCGCCGCCCAACACTGAGCAGCGCCACGTAAGCCGGGACGCCCGCTGCGCGTAGCATGGCGACCGCCAACGTCGCCTTGTCCTTGCAATCGCCGTATTTCCGCTTCAGTGTTTCCGCGGGAGTATGCGGAACGATGGCGGCATCGCCGAACTCAATTCCCGTGTAGCGAATTTCACGCCCGAGGTATTGCACGATGGCGTCAGTCTTTTCGGCGGCGGTGGTTTTGTTGGCGATCAGGCCGTTGACCAGTTGCTGGACGTCTTTGAGCGCAACTTTCTCATCGACAATCTTCGCGTAGCCCGCCGCCACACCCTGCCATGAGGTTCCGGTGGCAAAGACCACCTGCGGACTGTCCGGAACTTCAAAAGGTAGATGCGGTTCCAATTCGTCGAGCGCTTCAATCGGCCCCTGGTCAAACTCGAGAATCACGCGCCCGTTCGCTTCGGTCCGCACGGGTCTCATTTGCGGGAGTAACTCAATCTCGTAGCGGATGGGCAACGATGCCGGCAGATCGATTAACAGTTTTGAAAACTGCACCGGCACTTCGCGGCCGAAAAAGCTGCGCTGCACCACGCCTGCCCCAAAAAATGGCGCACTTTCTTTCGTAACTTCTAGCTCCTCGACCACCGAACCAGGAGCGATCGCTGGCAGCGGCGCGCGCAATACGCGCGAGTCGCCATAAGTGTTTTCATCCTCGTCGCGGGCCGGGGAATCGCTGATGGTTTTTGGGTCGAGCAGGTGGGCGGCGTTGTCGGGCGTGATGACGCGCGCGATGAGTTCCGGGCGTTCTTCGTGCCAGGGTTCCCAAGCGAGCGAAAGGTTGTCCCAGCCTTCCGCGCCGCGCTGCGTCAGTATTTTGTACACCATATACCGCGTGCGAATCGATTTGCCGTCGGCATCGAATGTGTAACGCTCCTCGTCGTCGAGGAAGAGCACGTCGGTTCCGGGTTTTGGTGTCGGAGCGGAGGCTGCTTGGTACAGCGCGGCAGCGTCGGGTCCGAAGCGCGGCAAACTCCACGCCGCTGGCTGGTCCGCGATGACGGGTCTTGCCGAATGGAAATAAAGAAGGAAACTTGCGAGCAAAGCACGGCGGCAAATCGGCATGGGCTGGTCCCCGGGGTAAAGTTTATAAAAGGTATCGCGCTTTGACGGGCACCACAAGGGAGAGATTGGGACGGGTGGCCGGGTCGAATCAAATTGGGTTCACGTAAGTCGCGAAGAGCGGGCTCCGGATGAAAGCGCGCGTATCAGGGCAAGCCGGCGTGGGGAACCTTGACTTTTTTCATTAGCACCGAGGCGCGGTGATGCACGGAGGCTTCTGATTCGCGAAAGGACGGGGCCACGCACGCAAATAGCGTCTGGCCGTCGTCGCCTCCTAGCATGCAGGCGAAAACGCCGACCTCGGTGCTCAATTCTTCGAGGATGCGGCCGTGCTCGGCTACGCGGATCAAGCGGCTGTGTATGGCGTCGGCTACCCAGACGGCTCCTTCGGCATCGAGACAAATTCCATCCGCGGCGGCGTCCGCCTGACGCAGCGCTTCCATGGCGTTGGTGGAGGTTGGGGGAGGGCCGAAAGCCGCCCAGACGCGGCGTTCGCGGAGCGTGCCTTGGTGTACGGTGAAGGCTGTGAGGCGATTCATCCAGGTTTCGGCGACGATCAGGGTGCGGCCATCGGGGGTAAGCACCATGCCGTTGGGGAAGGCGAGGTCTTGGGCAGCGACTTTGGCGGTGCCGTCGGGTTCCACGCAAATCAGCACCGTGGTATTGGTGGGCGCTTCGCCCGCGAGGTCGAATCCGAAATTGCCGACCCACGCGCGGCCGTCGCGATCCACGAGCATGTCGTTCAAATGCCATGGGGCGAGGCTGTAAAGGTCGGCGTGTGTCGAGAGCGAGCCGTCGGCGTCACGCCGCAGAATTTTGCGCTCGCGCATGGAGACGATCAGGAGCCGGCCGTCGGGGAGGAAGCCCAGGCCCGAGGGCTGGGGCACGCGCGCGATGAGTTCGGTGGCGCCGTCCATGGCGATGGCGAGGACGCGGTGGGTGTACATGTCCGAGAGGTAGAGGCGAGCGTCGCGCCAGCGCGGGCATTCGGTGAAAGAGAAGCCGGTGGCCAAGGTTGTGAATTCAGGCATGGTAGTCCTCGATTCATTGGGAGGGCGAAGGGAGGATAACACTGTGGAGCTGCTGCAAAAAATATAGGAACGAGCTGGGTGGTGGTGACGAAAGTAGCAGTTTTTCTTCCAGCGAGCATCCAACTCGTTGCGTGCGGCGTTAGCTAAGCTAGGGCGACAAACATGAAAGCAGCGATTTTTCGTTCGGCGCAGAAGGCGCCTGAATTTCTAAAGATTGAGGAGGTGACGCGCCCGCGGATGGTGCCGGGGCATGTGCTGCTGCGGGTAGTGGCTTGCGGAGTGTGCCGCACGGACTTACACATTGTGGAAGGGGATCTGCCGCCGCTAAAAGCGCAGTTGATTCCCGGCCATCAGATCGTGGGCGAAGTGGTCGAAGGGGCGACCGCGGAACTGCCGCTGCATACGCGGGTTGGGGTTTCGTGGATGGGCGGCGTGGATGGCGCTTGCTGGTATTGCCGGCACGCCGCGGAGAATCTGTGTGATGCGGCAGCCTTTACCGGATACACCTTAGACGGCGGCTATGCCGAGTACGCATTGGTGCGTGCGGATTTTGCGTATCCCTTGCCTGCGGGATTGGACGACGTGCACGTGGCGCCGCTGCTGTGCGCGGGAATTATTGGTTTTCGCAGTTTGCGCGTTGCGGGAGTGGCGCCGGGTGAGCGGGTGGGGCTTTTCGGATTTGGCAGCTCCGCCAGTCTGGCGATCGCCATTTTGCATTCGTGGAAATGCGAAGTCTACGTGGTGACGCGGGGCGAATCGCATCGCAAACGCGCGCGGGCGGCGGGCGCAACGTGGGTTGGCGCGGAAGACGAAAAGCCTCCAGTGCAACTGGATCGCGCCATTACGTTTGCGCCCAGCGGAAACGTAGTGGTCAGCGCCCTGGCGAGTTTGCGCAAAGGCGGCGTGGTGGCCATCAACGCGGTGCATTTGGATCGCATCCCGGAGTTTGATTACAACAAGTTGCTCTGGGGCGAGCGGCAGATGCGCAGCGTGGCGAATATGACGCGGGACGACGCGCGCGATTTTCTAAAAATTGCCCACGACCTAAGGATTCAGCCGCAAGTGGTGGCGTTTTCGCTCAACGACGCAAACAAGGCGCTGCTGGCGGTAAGAGAGGAAACTGCGGAGGGCTCCGCCGTGATTGTTCCTTGACCCGTTATTCGACCCGCTGTTCGTAAGTCCACAGGTTACGGCAATCCAGAGCAAGTATTCGCGGTGAGCCGCGGAAAGACAAAAAGGAGCGCCCGAAGGCGCCCCTTTTTGTCGCACTATTGTTGTGGCTTGCTTTTTATCGGCCGGAAGTGGAAACGCTTTGCGCCGCCGTCGAATTAGCCTTCGGCACGCTGACGTACCCGCTGATAGTATCCTTCGACACTTTGTTGATTACCACTTCTTCGGGGATCTTCGTCCCGGAAGTGTAGAAGAAGATCGGCTCGTTCAAAGCGCGGTTCTTCTTGTCGAAGCGCTTGTCTTCCACGGTCATGGCCACGCTGAACTGATTCTTCTTCTCGTTGACGCCCTTCAGTTCGACGGTGACGTTGCCAACCTTCTGCGGCTTGTTCTTGCCGGCGATGGTGAATTCCACGTAGTCACGCTCCCCGAGCCGGCGGAGCTGATCGATTTCGTCATGGTTGCGCGCAATCAGTGTGCCCATTTCGCTGCGCGCCATCTTTAAATCTTCGCGCGTGGAGTCCAGATCCGTGCGCACGCCGCCGACTTTGGTGTCCACCGTCTTCACGTCATCGGTGGTCGCTTTGGTGGCCAACTCGCTGTGCACCGAGGTGTCCAGCGCCGTAAGTTTCTGCGTGGTGTCGTCATTCAGCTTGGCCGCTTCTAGGCGCGCCTTCTTTAATTGCCCTTGGGTGATCTTGAGCTTGTCGGTGACCACTTTCAGGTCGCCCTGCAGGTCGGTGTTGGCCTTTTCATCTTGCGCCAGACGATCCTTCAGCGACGAAACGTCTTGCTGTACCGAAGTCTGCTCGGTCTTCAATTGTGCGGCCACGGATTGCTGCGTGGTGTCGAGCTTGGACGACGCGTTATAGCCGAACGCCAGCCCCCCGACCGCTACCAGTCCCAGTACGATGATGGCTGGCAGCTGCCAGCTTGGTGAACTATGCGTTTCAATGATTCGTTCGTCTCAAGCGCCACCGGCGACAGAAACGTACTTTTGTCGCGCACCCGACCCTTGTGAATAGCATGCTACACGCCAACTCGGGAATCCCCGGTCTCACTCTAAGGTGCTCATTTGTCGTGGCTTAGGGCGGGCCTTAGGTACTTGACCTGGTACTAGTCCGCGCAAAGATTACCCGTACGGAGACAAAGTGTTGAATTTCCGACCCAGCACCGCCGTTTGCTTGAGATTTCCTTAGCTGCGGCGTTGGATTTTAGCTGGCGGCGACGCCGAGCGTTTGCAGATCGGCGGAAAGCTGCTCCGGAGACCGGAAAACAATCCCGGTGATGCCGAGGCGGCTCGCCGCCGCGGCGTACGCCGGAACGTCATCGATAAAAATGGCATCCTTGGCGACCACTTTGCAGGCTTCGAGCGCGGTGCGGAAAATCAACGGATTTGGTTTGCTCGCGCCCACCACGCAGGAATAGATGCGGTGCGGGAAAAACTGCTCGAACTCATAATTGGCTTCGAGGTAGGGAATGTGGATCGGATCGGTATTGGATAGCAGGCATAGGCGATATTTTTTTGCCAGCCCGCCAAGAAAAGCATTGTCGAGAATCGGCTTTGGATCGATCACGCGATTCCACGTTTCCGTAAATTGTTCAAAGGTGAGATTTGCGCCGAACCGCTGATTTACGCTCAAGTAAAAATCGCGTGGCTTCATGCGGCCTTCCTGCCAATCCAGCCAACTGGGGTGCTTTTCGAGCGCCGACCACAATTGTTCGGGCGTAAGCGATACCGTTTTAGCCAGCCCGCTGAGCGCGCGCGCAACGTCAATGCGCACCAGTACGCGGCCAATATCGAAGATGATGGCGCGAAATTTCGCGATAGCCACGAGTTACTTTCCGGTCGCGGCGGTGGGCGCCGCCGCCTGGGAAGCGCCGCCGGCCGAGCCCCGCCGCGAACGCAGCAGCCCAATCGCCGGAGGCAGAATGGACAGCAAAATCACCGCGGCAATCACGTAGTGAATGCGATGCTCGATGTTCGGCACATGCCGGCCCAAAAAATACCCGCCCAGCAGCATGCTACCCACCCACAGCATCCCGCCGAAAATATCGTAAATCACATACATCGGGTAGGACATCGCCGCTGCCCCGGTCACCGGCGGGCAAAACGTGCGAATAATGGGCACGAAACGGGCCAGGATGACGGTCTTTCCGCCGTGTCTTTCGTAGAAAGCGTGCGCCCGCTCCAGATGGCTGCGGCGGAATAGCAGCGAGTCTTTTCTGGTGTATAGCGTGGCGCCTGCGGCGCGGCCCACCCAGTATCCAATTTGATCGCCTGCGATGGCGCAACAAATTCCTGGAATCAGCAGCCAGCGCAGCGGAATCACTCCGGCGGCGGCAAAAATGCCCGCTGTCACCAGCAGGGAATCGCCGGGCAGAAAAAATCCCACGAAAAATCCGGTTTCGATGAAGATGATCAGGCAAACCAGCGGGGCGCCGCCCCAACGAACAAGTTCCTTCAGTCCCTCGGGATTATAGAGTGCGCGGAAGAAGTGGAGTAAAGCGTCGAACACGCAGAATAGTTCCTTTGCCTGGTAGAAGAAGTCGCCGAAGAATTTGTCCCGGAAGAGACGGACACCGCAGCCAACCTGCGTGCGCGTAACGACCTGAAAGCGCCGCTGCTAATACGGTAGCAGAAAATGCCGGGATTCTCTCCGCTTTCATGCCAGATCAGCACCAGGATGCAGATCGAAGAAATGAGCGCCGAGAGACGAGTCATTGCGCCACCTTCATGGTGCTACCTCGGTGGCCCAGAAATCCGGCCGATACAACGAACTCGGCACCGCAATCGTCGCGGGATCCATGCGCTCCAGCAATTGCCGGATGCGTGGCAACGCGCGCCGTGCCGCTGCGGCGCCGGCGTCGATCGCTTCGGCCGTGCGATCGAAATCATCCCAGGCCAGCGATTGCACTTCCGGCCGCAGCGTCAGGTCCGCTTGACGCTCCCAAATCTCCGCCTGATGTTTCTGCGCCGCGGTAAGCGCGCGGCTCACCACTTGGAAAATATTCGTTGGCGCCCCGCGATAGCCGTCCTGCAAACCCACGGAAACTCCAATCACAATGTTGGGCGTCGCGCTTCCGTGCAGATCGTTGCCCATGTTGCGCGCGGCCAGCGTGGGCACCGGCGCCACCAGGCCGCCGTCCGCCAGATACCGCGTGCCGATCTGCACCGGCTCGAACAGCCCGGGGAACGCGCAGCTCGCGCGAATCACTTCCACCAGCGCGCCGTGCGTAAAGACTACCGGTTCGCCGGAAGCCAAATCCGTGGTAACTACGCCCATCGGGATGCGCAAATCCTCAAAGCGGCGCGACTCGAAAACCCGTTCGATCAGGTCGCCCAGGCAATAGTTGCTTGCGAGACCCAGCCGCGAAACGCGCCATCGCGCGATATCACGCAAGCGCAACGTCCGGCAGGTGTCCACCAGGCGCTCAAGCGGCGCTCCGCTGGCATACGCCGCGCCTAGAATGCTGCCCACGCTGGTGCCGGCGATGTGAGAGATCGGGATCTTCTGTTCTTCGAGAACTTGCAGCACGCCGAGGTGCGCAAAGCCGCGCGCGAATCCGCCGCCTAGCGCCAGGCCAATTCCTGGCCTGGCCGATGGGACAGTCGAGGGGGTGTCGAACGATCCCATCGGCGATACGGGCTGGGCGGTTCGCTGCATGAAGCGAGGATGAAGAACGAAGGTTTTTTCCCCAATGGGCCGCGCGTCCTGCTCAGGCAGTACCGATGTACTTGCCGTGCGCCGTCGTTCCGTTTCAGCACTTTTCTGTCGATGGCGTGCGAAATGGTTGTTCAAGGTAAAACTAGTCTGTTCGTACCAGTCGCGTACCCTCGCTGTACCATTGTTGCCCGCAATCCGCCGCGCGATTCTCTCTCACGGCACGATGTTGCACGCAAAGCAGTGGGGCACCGAGGGAGTGAGATGACCAACGCGTTTCAATCTTGGGTGGGGCAAGCGGTGGTGCTGCAGGTGGCGCTCGGAGACATTAAGGTGCCGTTGCGCGGCAAGTTGCTGAAAGATGGCGATGAGACGGTTCGTATGCGCATCGGCGAGGGCTGGGATGTGGACATATATAAGGTGATGATTTTGGCGGTCGAGCATGACGCCATGGCGCTGCTCCCTGCCTAAGAGAAAGACCAAATTTTAGTGCGCAACAAGTTGTGGCAGTTGCAGCGGATGTCAGGCCTGAGGGAGGGAATCATGAAGGCGCAAGGACAGAAAGAATACAAATACGTTACGCATCGTCGCGCCGCGCTGTTGCTGGGACTCACGGAAGACGAACTGTGCGACCTCTCGTCCGAATCCGGATTGGGTCTGCACGAAACCGCGGATGGCTGCGAAGAGATTTTCTTCACGTACGAAGATTTGCGCCAAATCTGCGTCCTGGCCACCCAGCACGTGCACTGAAGCTTCGCGACCGGCGCGAATGCGTTCGTTGAAGCGCACGCTTTCGCCAGAAGTTGTCGCGCGCTGAACGAGCTTCGAGTTTACCCCGGGCCCCCCTCAAGCAGTTGCCCCAACCCGGGCCGCTCACCCCAGCGGTCCGGGTTTTTCTCTCCAGGAAACGCCAACGCTTCTCATCCCGTGCTTTCAACGGGATGAATCTCCCGATGGGCGGGTTCCACCGTCCATCGCCGCGAACTTCATAGGGGCACGGCAGGCCCCGACGGGCCACCAATAGTCTCTATTAAAACGTTTCAGAAAACCTTTGACAGCGGGTCATCTTCTGATGAGACTTAGCGTCGGCAAATTGCTGCGTTAGGAAACTGCATGATCGCTTGCTGGCGCTTTCGGAACGTACTGGTTGGGTGTGTCCTGGTGGCTGCCGTTTCTCCTGCAGCCCGGCATTCGCGTGCCACTTCGCAAACGGAGATTTTTGATGTGGTCATTCTCAATGGCCGCGTGATGGACCCGGAATCCGGGCTGGACGCACAAAGAAACGTCGGGATTACCGGAGGCAAGATTCGCGCAGTTTCCGCCGAGTCACTCGCGGGCAAAACCACGTTCGACGCGAAAGGTTTAGTGGTAGCTCCCGGCTTCATTGATCTGCACGAACACGGGCAAGAGTCTCGCAACTATCAGTTTCAAGCCCATGACGGTGTTACCACTAGCCTCGAACTCGAAGCCGGAACCGACGATGTCGATGCCTGGTACGCCGCGCGCGAGGGAAAATCGCTCATCAATTTTGGCGTGAGCGTTGGGCACATTCCCGTGCGCATGAAAGTGATTGGCGATCCCGGCACATTCCTCCCTGTCGGGGACGCGGCTCACAAGCCCGCTACGCCGGAGCAAATCGCCGAAATGCGCTGGCACATCGAACGCGGCTTGCAACGCGGCGCGCTCGCCGTGGGCATGGGCATTAACTACACCGAGGCCGCTTCACACGAAGAGATTCTAGAGATGTTTCGCGCCGCCGCGAAATACCACGCCTCCGTCCACGTGCATTTGCGCTTCGCTGGCTTGCAGGAGCCGCAGAACGGTCTTGCGGGAATTGAAGAAGTGATCGCTGCCGCGGCCAGTACGGGTGCGCCGTTGCACGTGGTGCATATCACCAGCATGGGCCTGCGCGATACTCCGCAGCTGATTGCGGTCGTCGAGGGCGCGCAAAAAAACGGACTTGATGTGACCACCGAGTGCTACCCCTATACCGCGGGAAGCACGCGGCTGGACTCCGCCATATTCGATCCTGGATGGCAGGAGCGACAAGGCATCACCTACCACGACGTTCAGTGGACGGACACCGGCGAACGGCTCACGGCGGAAACTTTCGAGAAATATCGCAAAGTGGGCGGCACCGTGGTTATCTTTAGCATACCCGAAGCGATGGTGCGCACCGCGATTGCCAATCCCATGGTGATGATCGCCAGCGATGGCATGCCGCTGACCGGACCGAAAGTTCACCCACGCGGGCAGGCCACCTTTTCCCGCGTGCTGGGCCATTACGTACGTGAGGAAAAAACGCTGGACCTAATGACCGCGTTGCGCAAGATGACGCTGATGCCCGCGCAGCGGCTTGAGAAACGGGCTACGGCATTTCACGACAAAGGGCGTATTCGCGTCGGAGCGGATGCCGATATCACCGTCTTTGATGCCGAACGTATCATCGACAAAGCTACCTTTGAAGAGCCGCTAGAATATTCGGCGGGCATTTCCTTTGTGTTCGTGAATGGCGTGCCCGTGGTAAACCATGGGCAACTCGTCGACGGGATATTTCCCGGGAAACCGGCGCGCGCGCCCGTTGCACGATGAGAGGGCGCACCATAGAGGCGCACCATGAAAGCGCATCATGAAGACTTGTAATTCGCGAAGAGCGAAATCGAGGAGCAAAATACTTTGCACTTAACCGCTGCGGATTGGGCCGCCATCGTTGGATACTTGCTGGTAACGCTGGCCATGGGTTTGTATTTTCGCGGGCGCTCGGGTAAGAGCACCGAAGATTATTTCGTTTCCGGGCGCAACGTTTCTTGGTGGCTGGCCGGCACCTCTATGGTGGCCACCACCTTTGCCGCAGATACGCCACTGGCGGTAAGCGGCCTCGTTTACACGCAGGGTGTCGCAGGAAATTGGCTGTGGTGGAGTTTTCTGCCTTCGGGAATGATGACGGTGTTTTTGTTTGCGCGCTTGTGGCGGCGCTCGGGACTAATTACTGACGTGCAGTTTGCGGAGATGCGTTACTCCGGCAAGCCTGCGGCGTTTCTGCGCGGCTTTCGCGCCGTGTATCTCGGTTTGCTGATGAACTGCCTGATTCTCGGGTGGGTCACCAAAGCCATGGTGAACATCATCAGCACGGCGATGGGCGTGAGCGACGCGAAGGCCCTGGGAATTTGTGTTTTCTTCCTGATGCCGTTTACCGGATTTTATGTTTCGCTCGGCGGTTTGTGGGGCGTTTTGTGGACGGACCTTTTTCAATTCGTTTTGAAGATGGCCATTGTGATTGGCGTGGCCTGGTATGGCGTACACGCCGCGGGCGGCATGCAGCAAATGCTGGCAACGCTGGCGGCGAAGCGCGCGGCGGTTGGTCCCGGTGCAAGCGACATCACCGCGTTGCTGCCTGATTTCTCTCGCGGCATTACCGGCGAAGCGCTATGGACGTTGCCGGTGATTACGTTTGTGGTTCATTTGGCGGTGCAGTGGTGGGCTTTCTGGTATCCCGGCGCCGAGCCTGGAGGCGGAGGATACATTGCGCAGCGCATTTTCAGCGCAAAAGATGAGCGCAACGGATTGCTCTCCGTGCTGTGGTTTAATCTCGCGCACTATGCGCTGCGGCCGTGGCCGTGGATTTTGACTGCGCTGGCGGCGGTGGTGCTCTATCCGGGACTAGCACAGCCGGAAAAAGGCTACATGCTCGTGGCCACGCGGCAAACGCCGCACGCGCTGCTGGGCATTTTGCTGGCGGGATTCATGGCCGCGTTCATGTCTACGGTGGCCACGCAACTCAATTGGGGCAGCTCGTATTTGGTGGAAGATTTTTATCGCCGATTCTTAAACAAAAAAGCGAGCGAAGCGCACTACGTGAATGCTTCGCGTTTAGCCACGGTGTTCCTGGTGGTTGCCGCGGCGTTCGTGGCCTGGAATCTGCAATCCGTGAGCGAAGGCTGGAAGATTGTTTTGGAACTCGGCGCCGGAACCGGCGGCGTCTATTTGCTGCGCTGGTACTGGTGGCGCGTGAATGCCTGGAGCGAAATTTCGGCGATGATCGCCGCGCTGGTGGCCACGCTGACGCTGCACTCCGCCGCGTTGTGGACGGCCATAGCCGGACGGCCGCAGCCATTTGCGGGCTCCGATCCGGTGATCTTTGCCAAGACCACGCTGTGCACCACGGGATTCACCACGCTGGTGTGGCTTGCCGTCACGTTCTTGACGGACGCGGAACCGGGCGAGACTCTCGCGAAGTTTTATCGCAAGGTGCGGCCGCAGATTACCGGTTGGCGTCCCGTGGCACAAATGTGCGGGGACGGACCAGTGACGCGCGACCTCGGGCGCAACTTGGTCAGTTGGATCGTCGGCTGCGTGCTCGTCTACTCGACATTATTTTCTATCGGCGAAATCTGTTTTGGGCGTTATGCTGCTGGCGCGGCGCTGGGCGCCGTGGCGATAGCTTGCGGCGTCACCATTTGGCGGCTGGTGCAGGGCACCGCCGCTTGGCAAGAGATCTAAGCCCTTAACAACGCACGTGCAACGAGCGTAGCAACTCCGTAATCCAACTAACGCCACGAATGCAACAACCACCACAAGCTGCACAAGCTTTGCAGACGCCGAGCGGAGCGCGTCACGCGGTGCTGGCGGGATTCCTTGGCTGGACGCTAGACGCGTTCGACTTCTTCATCGTGGTGTTCCTCTTCGACACGTTGTCGAAACAGTTTGGCGTTAGCAAAACACAGATTGTGCTGACCACTACGGCAACGCTGGCCATGCGTCCTGTAGGCGCGGTGCTGTTTGGTTTGTTGGCGGATCGCTATGGACGGCGTGTGCCACTGATGTGCAACGTGATCTATTTCTCGCTGGTCGAACTGCTTTGCGGATTCGCTTCAAATTTTACCGTGTTTTTTGTTTTGCGAGCGCTGTTTGGCATCGGCATGGGCGGCGAGTGGGGCGTGGGCGCGTCGCTGGCCATGGAGGCCGCACCGCGCAAATGGCGCGGCGTGCTGAGCGGGATTCTGCAGAGCGGATATTCCATTGGATATTTGCTGGCGGCCATGGCTACGCGGTTTCTGCTGCCGCACTGGGGCTGGCGCGCGATGTTTTGGATTGGCGCGGTGCCGGCGCTGCTGGCGCTGTACATCCGTGCGAAGGTGCCGGAATCGCAAGCGTGGAAAGAGCACCAGGCGACGACCACTGGAGAAGTGCTGCGCGTCGTAGGGAAGAGCTGGAAGCGCTTCGCTTACCTTGTGGTGCTGATGACGTTCATGATGTTCCTTTCGCATGGCACGCAGGACCTGTATCCGGACTTTCTGCACGAAGTGCATGGCGTGGCGCAGGCGATGCGCGCGAACATTGCGATTATCTATAATGTTGGCGCGGTGATTGGCGCGATTATTTTTGGGCATTTTTCGCAGCGTGCGGGGCGGCGCAAGAGCATGATGGCGGCGCTGGCGGTGGCGC
Source organism: Candidatus Acidiferrum sp. (assembly GCA_049513775.1). Classification (GTDB taxonomy): domain Bacteria; phylum Acidobacteriota; class Terriglobia; order Acidiferrales; family UBA7541; genus Acidiferrum. The sequence goes on along the minus strand of JBEKVU010000022.1, from coordinate 3,543 downwards.
TTTTGGCGATTCCGCTGTGGGCCTTCAGTGGCAAGCTGGCGCTGCTGACGGCTGGCGCGTTCGTGATGCAGGCTGGTGTGCAGGGCGCGTGGGGCGTGATTCCGGTGCACCTGAACGAGTTGGCGGCGGACTCGGCGCGCGGGCTGATGCCTGGGTTGGCGTATCAGTTGGGGATTCTGTTTGCGTCGCCGACCAATTCCATCGAGTACGCCTTGCGCGATCACGTGGGGTATCAGTGGGCGATTGCGGGGTTTGAGGTAGGGACGATCTGCGCGCTGGCGGGGTTGCTGTGGTTTGGGGCGGAGGAGCACGGGAAAGTGTTTGTTTCTGGCGAAGCAGGCTAAGCCCCTCTAGAGGATCAAGGCAAAAGGACTTACCCAAGAGGGGTAGAGAGCGCAGAGAAGAGAGAGTGGGGTGTCTTCGAAGGACTTGGATGGAGACGCAGGTGGCTGACGACCGGGCCGTTATCTTATTAATTTGGTACCAACTGAACTTATTTGTTGGGCTCTTTCGGCTGGCTTTGTAATGTACGGGTTGGCGACAGCGATCACGCTTGCGTCAGCTTCACACCTCCAACTTCCACCGTTCACTTTCACGGTAGCATCCACGATTCGCTTTCAGGAGTGTTAAAGCATCCTGACGTACAAACTAAAAGGTATGGCGGTGTTACCCCCTGTCATGTATCGTGACTGGCATGATTGGGGGGACCGTATGGCGTTGTGGGTTCTCGCCTGCCTGAACTGCAAGCGCGACATTGAGCAAGCGAAGATTAATGACCGGGTTCTGCTCGACTACTTGGAGCCGAGAAAACCGATCTTTCCGGAAGAGGGTCTGGAAGTGCGGTGTCCGAATTGCGGGCACCGAAGCGTCTACCGGCGCAACGAGATGGTGTATCGCGTTTGATTGGTTCGGAAAGTGGGAAGCGAGCGAAATTTCCCCCTCGCTGCCCGGAGGTGTCGCTATGTTGACGAAGGCCGTGCTGGAAACGACGTTCACATTTAAGTTGGTGGGCTTGTGCAGGAAAGTGATGGAGTCAGGCAAAGCGACGGATCTGGAATCTGAGGAATGCCGCGAAGCGATAAAAGAGTGGGACAACCTGAAAGAGCGAACCGGCAAGGAGTCTGAATTCAGCCGGCTGCGAAATAAAATGATTTCGTTGCTGGGAGTGACGGCAAATAGACTCGGCATTCAGTAAGAGCGACGCCGCTGGTTAAATTTCGCTGGGTTCATCGGGCTTGGGCTGGGCCGCGTAGGGGCGCAAGGCGGGCTCTCGGCACTCCGCGCAGAGCAAAAGGCGGCCGCCTCAGAGGCGGCCGCTACCACGGCAAGAGGGCTACGAAGTTCCGACGATGGCGTCCAGCTTGGCGATCAGCTTGGGTGGGAGTTTCATTGCTGCTGCGGCAAGATTCTCTCGCAGGTGGCCGCGCGAAGACGTTCCTGGGATCAGCAAGATATTCGGCGAGCGGTGCAGCAGCCACGCCAGGGCGACCTGCATCGGCGTAATGTTGAGCTCGGCTGCCGCTTCGTCGAGTTCCGCCGACTGCAGTGGGGTAAACCCTCCTAGCGGAAAATACGGGACGTAGGCGATACCTTGCTTGGCCAAGTCTGCAATAAATGCGTCGTCTTTGCGGTTGGCCACGTTGTAGAAATTCTGCACGCAGACTATCTCGGTGATCTTCTGTCCTTCGGCTAACTGTTCCGCGTTGATCGTGCTCAAGCCAATATGCTGGATCAAACCTTGGGCTTTCAGTTCCGCAAGCGCTCTGAGCGGCTCTTCGATCGAGCCCGGCTCGGGATGCATCATTCCACCCACGCGCAGATTGACCACATCAAGGCGTTCGAGCCCCAAATTCCGCAGATTGTCATGAACTGCGTCGATCACATCCTGCCGCGAACGAGCGTGGGGCCAGGATTTGTCGGCTCCGCGCCGCGCGCCGACTTTGGTGACAATTACCAGATTCTTGGGATAAGGATGCAGGGCTTTCTTGATGATTTGGTTGGTTACGTGCGGACCGTAAAAGTCGCTGGTATCAATGTGGTTCACGCCGGTGGCCACGGCTTCGCGGAGGACTGCGACGGCCTCGTCCACATTGCGCGGAGGGCCCCATACTTGGGGCCCCGCCAGTTGCATGGCGCCATAGCCCATTCGCTTTACGCTCATGCTGGCGCCAGGAAATGCGAAACTTCCGCCAAGTTCGTTTGATTTGCTCGCCTGTTGTTTCGTCAAATCTCGTGTCGTCACGTTGTCTCTCCAGAATTTCTTCCGCGCAGATGGAAAATCGCGCGCACCTATGCTTAGATGAAGGAAGCTTCAGATTGTGAGTTCGCATTTGCCGAAGCCTCTGCCAGTGGTGTTGGAGCCTCGTAAATGGCCGGTGCAAGCGCGTTCGGCGGCCAGCGTGGACGCTATTCTGCAAGCCACCATTCAGGTTTTGCTGCACGTCGGAAAAGATCGCCTGACGACCACGCGGGTGGCCTTGCGCGCGGGTGTTTCCGTGGGAACGTTATACCAGTATTTTCCTAACAAGAGCGCGCTGCTTCAGGCGGTGTTGAAGCGGCATCTGGATGCGGTGACTAGCGCGGTCGAGCGGGTGTGCGAGGGGCAACGCGGCAAGACCTTCCCCGAAATGGCTGCGGCCCTTATTACCGCATTTTTCGTTGCCAAGATGAAGGATGCCAAGACCAGCGTGGCGCTCTACTCGGTGAGCTCGGATGTGGATGGCGCAAGAATCTCGCAGCAAATGGGGGTGCGCACGCACAAGGCGATCGTGGCCATGTTGTCTAGCGCCAGCCAATTGCTTGCCAAAGATCCGCAGCTCGTTGCTGCTATCTTGCAGGGCGCTATGGCCGGGGTCAGCCGGCGGTTGCTGGAATCGCCTAATCCAGAAAAACATTTTGGTGAGATGCAGCAGGAACTTATCTTGTTTGCGTGTGCCTATCTGCAGGCTTGTTCGGTGGCGGCTTAGGATTTGGGATTGCCGGCTAGGCGCTTGAGTGTACTGCTCTGGTAATATACGCTACGCCATCTATGTCCGACGAAAAAGGCTCGAGAATTCGCGCGAGGAGAGAAACGTTCCGAGAAGATCGGAAAGTATAAGCCGCTGCGACGGAATAGGACAACGGAAGTAGAAATCGCACCGATATTAGAGATGCGTTATTTGCGCGCAAGCGGCTTGCCGGACGCGCGGCGGGAACGGTTGTAGCTAGTTTATGGGGTTCTTTGCGGGCTTGGTCTTCCTGTGGTTTGGGAAAAGGGCGGCGAAGTGCTCGCCCATTTGTCCCGTTCGGCGGAGCAGCAACCGAGCTAGGAAGAGAGCGAAGATGCGAATCTAAAAATCCGCCACTGTGGTCTTCGCGCTTATTCTTTCGGGTGGGCTAGGGGGATTTGGGAGAAGAGCTGGAGATCGACGATCATGTTTAGGCGGCGGTCCAGCTGGAAAAACGTGGCGGCCTTTTTTCCCGGCAAGACCTGGCTTACTACTGGAACGTACTTTAGGCGGAGGGCTTGGGCTTGGCCGTCGGCTTCGAGCCAGTGGCGGACGT